>NZ_JAHBDP010000057.1:0-100032 GCF_019956495.1 Pseudomonas sp. BF-B-26
GTGTGCCAGTCGCCATAATTATTGAATGACACACCGCATTCGCGAGCAAGCCCGCTCCCACAAGGGTTGTGTGCTCATCACCAAATCGCAGGCAAAAAAAAGCCCGATCTCGCTAAGCGTTCAATCGGGCTACAGCACTCAGGAGCAACAAGTGCAAAGGGAGGTTCGATGCGCGTAAAGCCATGAAGGGGTTGCGCCAGGTCACTTGAACATCAAGGGATTATCTGGCGATTAAAACCTCAGGCGACGAGGGAAAGCTTGGCGTTGGCCTGGCTCAGGCCTTTCTCCTGGAAGTCACCGCCCAGGTTCATGCCTTCGGCGTGAATGAACGTCACGTCGTGGATCCCGATGAACGCCATGACCTGGCGCAGGTAGGGTTCCTGGTGATCCGCGGTGCTGCCGGCGTAGATTCCGCCGCGGGCAGTCAGCACGTAGGCACGTTTGCCGCTGAGCAAGCCTTGCGGGCCAGTGTCGGTGTACTTGAAGGTCACGCCAGCACGCAGCACATGGTCGAGCCAGGCTTTGAGGGTGCTCGGGATGGCGAAGTTGTACATCGGCGCGGCCATGACCAGTACATCGGCAGCCAGCAATTCGTCAGTCAACTGGTTGGAGCGTTCCAAAGAAGCCTGTTCGATGTCGTTGCGCTGCTCGGCAGGTTTCATCCAGCCGCCCAGCAGGTTGATATCCAAATGCGGCACCGGGTTGACGGCCAGGTCACGAACGGTGATGTGGTCGTTCGGGTGCGCGGTTTGCCACTGGCTGATGAAGGTCTGGGTCAGTTGACGCGAAACCGAGTCTTGCTGACGAGCGCTGCTTTCGATGATCAGAACGCGGGACATGGGATGTAGCCTCCATCTGAGAATGTTGTAAGTCGATGGAGTGAAGGTTAAACAGAGTTAAATCGATGAAAAAGCGCAAATAACTGCTATAAACCATCAATAAATTCGTTTATAAGCAGAGCGTACCTTGTGGGAGCGGGCTTGCTCGCGAAAGCGGTATGTCAGTCAACATTGATGTCGACTGACACGACCCCTTCGCGAGCAAGCCCGCTCCCACAGGGTTGTAATGTCAATTGGGGGTGCAGGTCAGTTTGATACGCATCTTGATGATGCTTCGGCTGAACTTGGCGGTGGCATTTTTGTGTTTACCAGCGGCGACTTCGATATTGCGGGTACGTGGCGCTTCCGGGCCATTGTTGAAAACTACCTTACAGGCCGCATCGGTGGTGCCGTAGTTGTTCACCTGAATGGAGGCGATGTCGTTATCCGTGTCATACGCGTTGTAGTCGATGCTCATGCCGTTCAGTTGTTTTTCAACGTCGATCGGATAGGCAAACGCCGTCAGCGGCAGCATCGCCAGCAGCACACAACCCGATACCACACCACAAAGCTTTTTCATTCAGCAGTCTCCAATAAGGACTGCCAGCTTAGGACAAGAGGAGCTATTCATGAAAGCGCCCCGCGTGACCCTTGATCAATGGCGAACGTTACAGGCCGTGGTCGACCACGGCGGTTTCGCCCAGGCCGCCGAAGCGCTGCACCGCTCGCAATCATCGGTGAGCTACACCGTGGCGCGCATGCAGGACCAACTCGGCGTACCGCTGTTGCGCATCGACGGCCGCAAAGCGGTGCTGACCGAAGCCGGCGGCGTGCTGTTGCGCCGTTCGCGGCAACTGGTGAAACAGGCCAGCCAGCTGGAAGACCTGGCCCATCACATGGAACAGGGCTGGGAAGCAGAAGTGCGGCTGGTGGTCGACGCCGCCTACCCGAGCGCCCGCCTCGTTCGCGCCTTGACCGCGTTCATGCCGCAGAGCCGTGGCTGCCGGGTGCGTCTGCGCGAAGAAGTATTGTCGGGGGTGGAAGAAGTCTTGCTCGAAGGCGTGGCCGATCTGGCCATCAGTGGCTTCAGCATTCCCGGTTACCTGGGCGCGGAATTGAGCGACGTCGAATTCGTGGCGGTTGCCCATCCCGAACATCCCTTGCACCGCCTCAACCGCGAACTGAATTTCCAGGACCTGGAAAGCCAGCTGCAAGTCGTCATCCGCGACTCCGGTCGCCAGCAGCCTCGGGACGTCGGCTGGCTCGGCGCGGAACAGCGCTGGACCGTCGGCAGCCTGGCCACCGCGGCGACGTTTGTCAGCAGCGGCCTGGGTTTCGCCTGGTTGCCTCGGCACATGATTGAACGGGAAATCAAGGAAGGCCTGCTCAAGCTGCTACCGTTGGACCAGGGTGGCAGCCGCAACCCGAGCTTCTACCTGTACTCGAACAAGGACAAACCCTTGGGGCCGGCCACGCAGATTCTCATCGAACTGCTGCGCACCTTTGATACCGCGCCGCTGGATGCACCTTTCGCCGCCCCTGAACAAGCCTGACAAGGAGTGTATGCATGGCCTATTTCGAACATGAAGGTTGCAACCTGCACTATGAGGAATATGGCCACGGCACGCCGTTGCTGCTGGTCCACGGACTCGGCTCCAGCACCCTGGACTGGGAAAAGCAGATCCCGGCGTTGGCGGCCCGCTACCGGGTGATCGTCCCGGATGTACGCGGCCACGGTCGTTCCGACAAACCCCGCGAGCGCTACAGCATCGCCGGGTTCAGCGCCGACCTGGTCGCCCTCATGGAGCATTTGAACCTCGGCCCGACACATTATGTGGGACTTTCCATGGGTGGCATGATCGGTTTTCAACTGGCCGTGGACCAGCCGCAATTGCTCAAAAGCCTGTGCATCGTCAACAGCGCGCCCGAGGTCAAACTGCGCAGCCGCGATGATTACTGGCAGTGGTTCAAGCGCTGGAGCCTGATGCGCGTACTCAGTCTCGGCGCCATCGGCACCACGCTTGGAGGCAAGCTGTTCCCGAAACCGGAACAGGCAGATTTGCGACAAAAAATGGCCGAGCGCTGGGCAAAAAACGACAAACATGCTTATCTCGCCAGCTTCGATGCAATCGTTGGCTGGGGGGTTCAGGAACGACTTTCGAAGGTGTCCTGTCCAACGCTCATCGTCAGCGCCGACCGTGACTACACACCGGTCTCGCTGAAAGAGACCTACGTAAAACTGCTGCCCGATGCGCGGCTGGTGGTGATCGCCGATTCGCGCCACGCCACCCCGCTGGATCAACCCGAAATATTCAACCAAACGCTGCTCGAGTTTCTCACCGCAGTCGACACCACCTCACTCAGGATCACTGACCCATGCTGAAAAAAATCGCCCTCGTCGCTGGCTCCGTTCTGTTTGCCGCCAACCTGATGGCCGCAACGCCCGCCAAGGCGCCGCACGTGCTGCTGGAGACCACCAATGGCCAGATCGAAATCGAACTGGACCCGGTCAAGGCGCCGATCAGTACCAAAAACTTCCTCGATTACGTCAACAGTGGCTTCTACAACAACACGATTTTTCACCGTGTGATTCCAGGGTTCATGATTCAGGGCGGTGGTTTCACTCAACAAATGCAGCAGAAAGAAACCAAGGCACCGATCAAGAACGAGTCCAAAAACGGTCTGCATAACGTCCGTGGCACACTGTCCATGGCCCGCACCTCCAATCCTGATTCGGCCACTAGCCAGTTCTTCGTGAACGTCAAGGACAATGACTTCCTCGACAGCGGTGACGGCTATGCGGTCTTCGGTAAAGTCGTGAAAGGCATGGACGTGGTAGACGTCATCGTCAACTCGCAAACCACCACCCGTGGCGGCATGAAAGATGTGCCAGCCGACCCTGTGTTCATCAAGTCGGCCAAAGTCATCGACTAAGCTACACAGGAAGTCTTGAGCGGCTGCCGGAGTGCGCCGCTCACACTGTTCAAAGGAGAGCCCGTGCGCGGGCGGAGAACCAATGCTTTATCGCCGTTTCGAGAAACTGATCGACATTTTCCGCGAGGCCCCGACGGCCGCGCCGCCGGATCGGGTTCTGCCTTTTTATACCTATTACCTGAAGCAGGTCTGGCCGAGTTTCGCCGTCCTGCTGATCGTCGGTCTGATCGGTGCGCTGATCGAGGTGGCGCTGTTCAGTTACCTGAGCCGCATCATCGACCTGACCCAAGGCACGCCGAACGTCGATTTCTTCAAGGAACATGGCATCGAACTGGCCTGGATGGCGGTGGTAGCCCTGGTGTTCCGGCCGATTTTTGTCGGCCTGCATGACCTGCTGGTGCACCAGACCCTGAGCCCCAGCATGACCAGCCTGATCCGCTGGCAGAACCACAGTTATGTGCTCAAACAGAGCCTGAATTTTTTCCAGAATGACTTCGCCGGGCGCATCGCCCAACGCATCATGCAGACCGGCAACTCGCTGCGCGATTCAGCCGTGCAAGCGGTGGACGCGCTGTGGCACGTGCTGATCTACGCGATCAGTTCGCTGGTGCTGTTCGCCGAAGCCGACTGGCGCCTGATGATCCCGCTGCTGACCTGGATCGTCGCCTTCATCAGTGCCCTTTACTACTTCGTGCCACGGGTAAAGGAACGTTCGGTCGTGTCCTCCGATGCGCGTTCCAAACTCATGGGGCGGATCGTCGACGGCTACACCAACATCACCACCCTGAAGCTGTTCGCCCACACCAACTTCGAGCAGCAATACGCTCGCGAAGCGATCAAGGAACAAACCGAAAAAGCCCAACTGGCCGGCCGGGTGGTCACCAGCATGGACGTGGTCATCACCAGCATGAACGGCTTGCTGATCGTCGGCACCACCGGCCTGGCCCTGTGGCTGTGGACGCAGTCGCTGATCACCGTAGGCGCGATTGCCCTGGCCACCGGCCTGGTGATCCGCATCGTCAACATGTCCGGCTGGATCATGTGGGTGGTCACCGGCATTTTCGAAAACATCGGCATGGTTCAGGACGGTTTGCAGACCATCTCTCAACCGGTCAGCGTCACCGATCGCGAGCAGGCCAAACCGCTGGCGGTCACCCGTGGAGAGGTGCGTTTCGAGCACGTGGATTTCCACTACGGCAAGAAGAGCGGGATCATCGGTGACCTCAACCTGACCATCAAGCCCGGTGAGAAAATCGGCCTGATCGGTCCATCCGGCGCAGGCAAATCAACCCTGGTTAACCTGCTGCTGCGCCTCTATGACGTGGAGGGCGGACGCATCCTCATCGACGGCCAGAACATCGCCGAAGTCGGCCAGGAAAGCCTGCGCGAGCGCATTGGCATGATCACCCAGGACACGTCCCTGCTGCATCGTTCGATCCGCGACAATTTGTTGTACGGCAAACCCAACGCCACCGACGCCGAACTCTGGGAGGCGGTGCACAAGGCCCGCGCCGACGAGTTCATCCCGTTGTTGTCGGACTCCGAAGGTCGCACCGGTTTTGATGCCCACGTCGGTGAGCGTGGGGTGAAACTCTCCGGCGGTCAGCGTCAGCGGATTGCGATTGCTCGCGTGCTGCTCAAGGACGCGCAGATCCTGATCATGGACGAGGCCACCTCGGCGCTGGATTCGGAGGTCGAAGCAGCGATCCAGGAAAGCCTCGAAACCCTGATGCAGGGCAAAACCGTAATTGCCATCGCTCACCGGCTCTCGACCATCGCCCGCATGGACCGGCTGGTGGTGCTGGAAAAAGGCAAGATCGCCGAAACCGGCAGCCACGCCGAACTGCTGGCCCATGGCGGGTTGTATGCGCGGTTGTGGCAGCACCAGACAGGTGGATTTGTCGGCATCGATTGATGATCGTTCCCACGCTCTGCGTGGGAATGCCTCAAGGGACGCAGAGCGTCCAGTGACGCGGAGCGTCACGGGCTGCATTCCCACGCAGAGCGTGGGAACGATCTTGCCCCCTTCAGTCTTGCCGGTAAGGCAAAGCCGTCCTCGCTTCCTCGGCATACGCCAACACACCAGCGCGCTCTTGCTGCAGGAAGTCTTTGACGGCGGCTTTCAGGCCGGGATGACGCAAGTTGTGCCATGAATGAGTGATCACGGGTTCGAACCCGCGAATCAACTTGTGCTCACCCTGGGCACCGGCATCGAAACGCTGGAAGCCATTGGCAATTGCGTAATCCATGCCCTGGTAGAAACAGGTCTCGAAGTGCAGACGGTCGAACTCCGCCAGACAGCCCCAATAACGACCGTAAAAACTGTCGCCGCCCACCAGACTGAAGGCCATGGCCACCGGCCGTGAGCCTTGCTTGGCCAACACCACACGAATCGACTCTGGCATGCGCTCGGCCAGCAAACTGAAAAACTCCCGCGTCAGATACGGCGCTTGCCGACGCACTGCGTAGGTGTTGGCGTAGCAGGCATAGACAAAATCCCACTGCGCCTGATCGAGTTGCCTACCTTCAAGCCATTCGAAATCAATGCCCTGCCCCGCCACTTGCTCGCGCTCCTTGCGCATCTGTTTGCGCTTGCGCGAACTGAGAGCGTCGAGGAAGTCCTGAAAATCCCGATAGCCGCGATTCTGCCAGTGGTACTGACAGCCGATTCGCTGCAACCAGCCCGGCTGCTCGGCCAAGGCTGCGTCAGTGAACGGGTCGGTGAAGTTGATGTGGGCACTGGAGAGTTGTTCGATTTCAAGGTAGCCCGGCAGGCTTTTCAACAGTTCAAAACCGTCCTCGAGCGTGGCCGCCAGCAAACGCGGGCCACTGACCGGACTGAACGGCACAGCCGTCAGCAGCTTGGGGTAGTAATCGATCCCGGCACGCTCACAGGCATCGGCCCAGGCGTGGTCGAACACGTACTCGCCGTAGGAATGCCATTTGCGGTAACTGGGCAGCGCGGCAATCAGGCGATCGCCTTCGATGTGCAACAAATGCTCGGGTTGCCAGCCGGAATGAGGGCCGACGCTGCCGCTGTCTTCCAGCGTGCTGAGAAAGGCGTGGCGCAGAAAGGGCTGATTCTCGGGCACCAGGGCATCCCACGTCTGCGACGCGATTTCAGACAGACTTTCCAGACGTTGCAGCGGCATCAGTTCTTTCCTACTTCTTTGCGTGAAAGCCCGGCGAGTATCGCCCATCGCCAAAAAATCCACACGAGCAATTCGACGACAGCGCTCTCGCTCAATAGTTCTCGATGACTTTGTATCGTCATCGAGACGCCATCACATTGCCACTGCCCTGTCATAAACCATCGCGATACTGGCGCCTGTTTTTAGAGCGCCGGGTTCTAAACCTGGTCACTGTTTTCCGCCCTCAAAGGTCGGTTGTGTCCTGGATGGCTCAGTCATCCCATTACATCTTCGGAGATTGATATGCGTCTTGCTTCCACGAAAACTGCGGCAGCCTTGTGTGGCGGGTTGCTGCTGGCCATGAGTGTACCGGCCAGCGCCGCAGTCGACGCCAAACTGCTCGACATGCTCAAGGCAAACGGCTCGATTTCGCCTGCGCAGTACACCGAACTGCAAGCCGAGCTGGCCAGGGATCAGAAAGACCAGCAAATCGCCCGCCAGGCTCAACAAGAGACCAACGAGCAGATCGCGGCGACTGCGAAGAAAACCAATGAACTGAGTACCTTCGACCAAAAACTGGCGTGGGCCGCCAAGACCCAATTCAAGGGTGATGTGCGTTTCCGTCAGGAAAACGTCCACAACGATGGCGTTTCAAACAGCAAAGACCAGGATCGTCAGCGCATTCGTGCCCGCCTGGGTGCCTACAGCGAGATCAACCCTCAGGTCGACACCGGTATTCGTATCGCCACCGGCAACAACGACGACGCTCGCTCCACCAACCAGAGTCTGGACAATTACTTCGACAAGAAGCAGATCTGGCTGGACCAGGGTTACGTCGACTACCACCCGGACGCCATCAAGAACCTGCACATCGTTGGCGGCAAGATGCCGCAGCAATGGGTGAGCATGGGCGACATCATCTGGGATAGCGACATCAGCCCGGAAGGTCTGTCGCTGGCTTACAAAT
Source organism: Pseudomonas sp. BF-B-26 (assembly GCF_019956495.1). NCBI lineage: Bacteria > Pseudomonadati > Pseudomonadota > Gammaproteobacteria > Pseudomonadales > Pseudomonadaceae > Pseudomonas > Pseudomonas sp. BF-B-26. The sequence continues at coordinate 7,851 of NZ_JAHBDP010000057.1, forward strand.
ACCCGCTGGGCGCCAGCACCGAGCTGTTCGGTAGCGCCGGCCACTACACCCTCAAGGACAACGTCGACGGCGACGGCGTGCAGTTCAAGCACGACTTGCGTCTGTACGCCGGCCAGTTGGGCGCGCGCTTCGCTATCACCGACAACCTGAAACTGACCCTGGGTGGCAGCATCTACGGCTACGACAACGACGACGACATCCGCACAGGCGGCACCAGCATTCCAGCCGCACTGGCCATCAACGGCAACAGCCCGAACGAGCAATTCAAACTGTACGAAGGCTTCGGCCAGCTCGACATCGGTGGCCTGCCTATGCCGCTCTCGCTGTACGGTCAGTACGTGAACAACAAGGACGCCAGCAACGATCAGGACTCTGCCTGGTTGGCCGGTGTAAAGACCAAGTTCTACGGCTTCGCAGTGGACTACAACTACCGCGACGTACAGCGTAACGCGGTGGTCGGCGCCTTCACCGACTCCGACTTCGCCAACGGTTTCACCGGTTCGCGCGGCAGCAAGCTGAAAGTGAGCTACGAGTTGGACAAGAACTTCAACCTCGGCGCGACGTACTTCATGGCTAACTCTGACTACACTAACGCCAACCTGAAAGACTCCGACATCAACACCCTGCAACTGGATGCCGAAGCGAAGTTCTGATTCCCCGCTACACGACTCGGGCAAGGAAGCCCGAGGCGCTTTTACAAACTCGCGTTGTGGTATCGGTCCCCATCATCCGTCCGATAGACCAACGCGAGGCTGTTTTCATTTCCCGCTACACAGCCGGACCTTTGTGGCGAGCGAGCTTGCTCGCGTTGGGGCGCGAAGCGGCCCCATGTATTCCTCCAGACAAAACCCACTCGCTGGTTTTACGACTGCTTCGCAGCCGAGCGGGAGCAAGCTCCCTCGCCACAGGAAAGTGTCCTCGCCAAAAATCAGGCTGCGATCTTTTAAGCCAAACTCAGCGCTTGCGCAGAATCACGCTACCAATCGAGTAACCAGCGCCGAACGAGCTGAGCACGGCCAGCGAACCTGCAGCCAGATCGTCCTGGTTCTTGTGAAACGCAATCACGGAACCGGCGGAGCTGGTGTTGGCGTAGGTGTCGAGAATCACCGGGGCTTCTTCTTCGGTGGCTTCGCGGCCCAGCAGCTTCTTGACGATCAGGTGGTTCATGCTGAGGTTGGCCTGGTGCAGCCAGAAGCGTTTCACGTCGCCGATGTTGAGCGTGTTCTCTTCCAGGTGCGTAGCGATCAGCTCGGCGACCATCGGGCAGACATCGCGGAACACCTTGCGGCCTTCCTGCACGAACAATTTGTCCTTGGTACCGATGCCCTCTTCCGCCGCGCGGTTGAGGAAGCCGAAGTTGTTGCGGATGTTGTTGGAGAACTTGGTCAGCAGCTTGGTGCTGACGATGTCGAACTGGTACTTGGACGTTGCCAGGTCAGCACGTTCGATGATCACCGCAGTCGCGGCGTCGCCGAAGATGAAGTGGCTGTCACGGTCGCGGAAGTTCAGGTGACCGGTGCAGACTTCCGGGTTGACCATCAGGATCGCCCGGGCCTGGCCCAGTTGCACGCTGTTGGCCGCAGCCTGAATGCCGAAGGTCGCCGAGGAGCAGGCAACGTTCATGTCGAAACCGAAACCCTGGATGCCCAAGGCTTCCTGGACTTCGATGGCGATGGCCGGATAGGCCCGTTGCAGGTTGGAGCAGGCGACGATCACGCCGTCGATGTCCGCGGCGGTCTTGCCGGCACGCTGCAAGGCTTGCTCGGCGGCGCCGATGGCCATTTGGCAAAGCACCGACCACTCGTCATTCGAGCGTTCCGGCAGGCGTGGCGCCATGCGTTGCGGGTCGAGGATGCCTTCCTTGTCCATGACAAAGCGGCTTTTGATGCCAGACGCCCTTTCGATAAACGCCACGCTGGACTCGGTCAACGCTTCGATTTCGCCGCGCGCGATGGCGTCAGCGTTGTCGGCGTTGAATTGCGCGACGTAGGCGTTGAAAGACTGCACCAGCTCTTCGTTGGAGATGCTGTTGGCCGGGGTGTACAGGCCGGTGCCGCTGATGACGACGTTATGCATGGTCGTTTCTCTAATCTGTTCAGGCAGAAAGTGTTGGCACCGACGTACCAACACACAAAGGATCTGCTCCCGTCAGGGGGAGCAAACCTGGCATCGCTTTATTCCGATCCGCCCAGGCCTGTGAAGGCTCAAAACCGCGGGGCCGGCGTTTATAGGCGCGAAGTTTGCCATAAACAATGGGTTTTGGCGCCTTTTGCGAGAGTAACGCGTACCTAATGTGGGAGCGGGCTTGCTCGCGAAAGCGGTGTATCAGTCAACATTGATGTTGAAGCTGACGGCCCCTTCGCGAGCAAGCCCGCTCCCACAGGGTTCAGGGTTCGACCTGGGTCCATTGCTTGTTCAGGCGCTTGTCGGAGATCGGCACCTTGGTCCCCAATTGTTGGGCGAACAGGGAAACCCGGTATTCCTCCAGCCACCAGCGATAGAGTTCCAGCTGCGGATCGCGTTTGCCTTCCTGGGCATGTTTGTTGGCGCGAGTTTGATATTGCGTCCACAGGCCAGACAACTCGCCGCTCCAGACCCGATCCCTCTGCACCTGAGCGCCGATTTTCTCGAAGCGCTGCTCGACCGCTTTCAGATAACGCGGCAACTCCTTGAGCCACTGCATCGGGGTTTCCCGGACGAAGCCCGGATACACCAGGTGACTGAGTTGCTGTTTGATGTCGTTCAGGGCCACGGCTTGCGCCAGGTCGATCTTGCCCTTGAAGCGTTTTTGCAGGCCGTGCCAGAGCTTGAGAATCTCCAGCGTCAGCTTGGCCAAGCGCTCGGCATGCTCGGTCCAGCCACCGCGCTTGCGTTCAGCCAGTGAGGCCAACCCGGCGCCATCCCGTGGCAGCGGGTCTTCGCCGTCGAGAATGCAGCTGTCGAGGCTGGCCAGCAGAATGTCTTCGACCAGACTGTCGACGCGCCCCATGTCGCGGTACATCAGGCCCAATTCGGTCAGCCCCGGCAACTTGCTGCGCAGGAACTTCGCCGGTTCGGCCAGTTGCTGCATCAGCAAACGCTGCAAGGCGCGGCGATGTTGAAACTCGGCTTCGGCCGGCGTCGAGAAACGTCCTTCCTTGACCGTGCCGCTCTCTTCCACCAGCGCCGGATACACCGTCATCGATAACCCGGCGATCTTCTGCTGGGTTTTCTCGGCGACGGCGGCAAACACTTTCGGCTCCACCGGTTGCTGGTTTTTCGCGGTTTGCGGCACGGCCAATGCAGCCTGACTGGCTTCGGCAAAGCGTGCGGTCAGTTCTGCCAAATCGCGCCCTTCACCGAGGAACTTGCCTTGGCCGTCGACGATTTCCAGGTTCATCCGCAAATGACTGTCGACCTGCTGCGACGCTTCGGCCCAGGCTTCATCGCTGACCCGCGCACCGGTCATGCGCAACAGTTCACGACCCAGCGCTTGAGGCAACGAGCCCTCGGCGAAAGTCATGCGCTGCAATGCGGCTTTGACGAAGTCCGGCACCGGTACGAAATTCTTGCGCAGGGCTTTGGGCAAGTTGCGCACCAGCGCAATGCACTTGGCCTCGATTACGCCCGGCACCAGCCATTCCAGGCGCTCAGACGGCAGCATCGGCAACAACGGCGCCGGCACGCGCAGGGTTACGCCGTCGCGTGGATGGTTCGGTTCGAAGTGGTAACTGAGCGCCAACTCCAGATCACCGATGTGCAAGGTGTCCGGGTAATGCAAAGCGGTGACTTCACTCGCCTCGCGGGCCAGCACGTCTTCTTCGCGCATGATCAGCAGCTGCGGGTCTTTCTGACTGTTGACCCGATACCAGCTGTCGAAGGTCGCAGTCTGGTGGATCTCCGCCGGCAGTCGTGCATCGTAGAAGGCATACAGGGTTTCTTCGTCGGCCAGAATGTCGCGACGGCGAGCCTTGGCTTCCAGTTCGTCGAGCTGTTCCAGCAACTGCGCATTGGCTGTCAGGCACTTGGCCTTGGACTGAATCTCGCCGCGTACCAGACCTTCGCGAATGAAGAACTCACGAGACACCACCGGGTCGATCGGCCCGTAGTGCACCGGCCGGCGACCGACCACGATCAGCCCGAACAACGTGATCTGCTCGAACGCCACGACTTGACCTCGCTTCTTCTCCCAATGGGGTTCGAAGTGGTTTTTCTTGATCAGGTGCCCAGCCAGCGGCTCGATCCAGTCGGCGTCGATCTTGGCGACCATGCGCGCATAGAGCTTGGTGGTTTCCACCAGTTCGGCCGCCATCAGCCATTGCGGACGCTTTTTACCGAGACCCGATGACGGGTGAATCCAGAAGCGCCGCTGACGCGCACCGAGGTAATCGCCTTCATCGGTTTTCTGGCCGATCTGGCTGAGGAGCCCCGAGAGCACGGCTTTGTGCAGTTTCGGGTAATCCGCCGGTTCTTTGTTGAGGCTCAACTGCATGTCGCGGCAGATCAGGCTCAACTGCCGATGGGAGTCGCGCCATTCGCGCAGACGCAGGTAATTCAGGAAGTTTTTGCGGCACCAATTGCGCAGCGGGCTGGCGGTCAGCGCCTGACGCTGTTCTTCGAAACCACGCCACAGATTGACCAGCCCGGCGAAATCCGAGTCCACGTCTTTCCATTGCGCGTGAGCCTGATCCGCCGCTTGCTGACGTTCCGGCGGACGCTCGCGCGGGTCCTGAATCGACATGGCGCTGGCGACGATCAGCACTTCCTGCAAGCTGCCGAGTTTCGCCGCTTCCAGCAGCATGCGGCCCATGCGCGGGTCCACCGGCAGCCGCGCCAATTGGCGGCCAAGCGGCGTCAGTTGGCTGTTGCGGTCGACCGCCGAGAGTTCTTGCAGCAGGTTGAAACCGTCGCTGATGGCTTTGCCATCCGGCGGCTCGATAAACGGGAAATCGGTGATCTCGCCGAGGCGCAGATGCAGCATCTGCAAAATCACCGCCGCGAGGTTGGTGCGCAGGATTTCCGGATCGGTAAATTCCGGGCGACCGATGAAATCTTCTTCACCGTATAGACGAATACAAATACCCGGCTCGACCCGCCCGCAGCGACCTTTACGCTGGTTGGCGCTGGCCTGGGAAATGGCTTCGATGGGCAGGCGCTGGACCTTGGCGCGGTAGCTGTAACGGCTGATGCGCGCGGTACCGCTGTCGATCACATAACGAATGCCCGGCACGGTCAGCGAGGTTTCCGCGACGTTGGTCGCCAGGACCACGCGCCGACCTGGGTGCGACTGGAAAATCCGCTGCTGTTCGGCCGGCGACAGCCGTGCGTAGAGCGGCAGAATCTCGGTGTGCTTGAGCTGGGCCTTGCGCAGCATGTCCGCCGCGTCGCGAATCTCGCGCTCGCCGGGCAGGAACACCAGCACATCGCCGGGGCTCTTGCGCTCGCTGCGTTCGAACGCGGCGATTTCGTCGAGGGTGGCGAGGATCGCCTGATCCACCGTCAAGTCGTCCTCGACGCGGTTGCCCTCTTCGTCCTGCTCCAGGGTCAGCGGGCGATACCAGGTTTCCACGGGAAAGGTGCGGCCGGAGACTTCGACAATCGGCGCGTCATCGAAGTGCTTGGAGAAACGCTCCAGGTCGATGGTCGCCGAAGTGATGATGACTTTCAGGTCTGGACGACGCGGCAACAGGGTTTTCAGGTAACCGAGCAGGAAGTCGATGTTCAGGCTGCGTTCGTGGGCTTCGTCGACGATGATCGTGTCGTAGCGTTCGAGGTAGCGGTCGTTCTGGGTTTCCGCCAGCAGGATGCCGTCGGTCATCAGTTTGATCAGGGTGTTGGAATCGCTCTGATCCTCGAACCGTACCTGATAGCCGACCAACGCACCCAACGGCGTCGCCAGTTCTTCGGCGACCCGGCTCGCCACGCTGCGGGCGGCGATTCGACGGGGCTGGGTGTGGCCGATCAGGCCATGCTGGCCGCGACCGATTTCCAGGCAGATCTTCGGCAACTGGGTGGTTTTACCCGAACCGGTTTCACCGGCAATGATCAGCACCTGATGCTTGAGCAGCGCTGCTTTGATTTCGTCGCGCTTGGCGGCGATCGGCAGGCTGTCGTCGTAACGAATCACCGGCAGGCTGGCCCGCCGCGCCAACACCTGATCACAGGACGCCTGCGTGCGCGTCACCCACTGGGCCAGCTTGGCCTCGTCAGGTTTTTTGCGCAGCTCAAGCAACTGCCGCCGCAGCCGGTGGCGGTCGGCGAGCATGGCGTGATCGAGGTTTTTCAGCAGTTTGTCGATGGAAGGCGATTCGTCAGTCATCAGGTACGCAATAAGTCGTCTAGTGGCGCAGGGGGTGGATTGTCGCAGATTTGGGGGCTCGGCGACGAACTCAACCTGCCTTTGTGGCGAGGGGATTTATCGAAACGTCGCACCGCCCCGTTCGGTTGCGAAGCAATCGTAAACCGGTCAGCGCGGTTTATCTGAAATGCCGCGCTGGATGGTTTTAGGGTCGCTTCGCAACCCAACGGGGATAAATCCCCTCGCCACAGGGGGTTCACTCAGCGGGACTATTCGTTGTCGAGGCCCTTACGGCGGTACGGGAACACATCAATCACCTTCCCGGCGCGAATCGCTTCCTGAAGGCTTTTCCAGTAATCGGCGTTGTACAACTCACCATGCAATTGATCGAACAACTTGCGCTGCCCGGAATCAGCAAACAAAAACGGCGGAAACTCTTCAGGAAACACATCCAGCGGCCCAATCGAATACCACGGCTCCGACGCCATCTCGTCTTCCGGCGTGCGCGGTTGCGGGATATGCCGGAAGTTGGCCTCGGTCAGGAAGCAGATCTCGTCATAGTCATAAAACACCACTCGCCCGTGACGCGTGACGCCGAAGTTCTTCAGCAGCATGTCGCCGGGGAAAATGTTCGCCGCCGCCAGTTGCTTGATCGCCAGGCCGTAATCTTCCAGCGCCTCGCGGACCTGAGCATCGTTGGCGTTCTCCAGATACAGGTTCAACGGCGTCATCCGCCGTTCGGTCCAGCAGTGGCGGATCAGCACGGTGTCGTCCTCTACCGACACGGTGGACGCGGCCACTTCGAGCAATTCTTGCAGACAGGCCGGCTCGAACTTGCTCAACGGGAAACGGAAGTCGGAAAATTCCTGGGTGTCGGCCATGCGCCCGACCCGGTCGACACTTTTCACCAGGCGGTACTTCTCGATCACCGTGGCGCGGTCGACGTTTTTCGACGGCGAAAAGCGGTCCTTGATGATTTTGAATACGGTGTTGAAACCCGGCAGGGTAAACACGCTCATCACCATGCCACGCACGCCCGGGGCCATGATGAACTGGTCGTCGGTGTTGGCCAGGTGGTTGATCAGCGCCCGGTAGAACTCGGACTTGCCATGTTTGTAGAAGCCGATCGAGGTGTACAGCTCGGCGATGTGCTTGCCCGGCAAAATGCGCTTGAGGAAACCGATGAACTCCGCCGGTACCGGCACGTCGACCATGAAATACGAACGGGTGAACGAGAAGATGATCGACACGTCCGCTTCATCGGTGATCAGCGCATCGATCTGAATCCCGCGACCTTCGCGATGCAGCAGCGGAATCACCAGCGGCCATTGTTCGTCCTGGGTGTAGATGCGCCCGACCAGGTACGCGCCTTTGTTGCGGTAAAGCACCGAGGAAAACAGTTCGACGCTCAATTCCGGGTCCTTGCAGACCCAGTCCGGCAGGTTTTCACGCAGTTGAGCTTCGAGGCGGCGCAGGTCGCCGGCCAGGTCGGCGTAATCCTCGCTGAAGCGGTAGTCGGCAAAAATGCTCGCCAGCATCCCGGACAACTGCCCCTGAGGCTTGTAGGTGCGGGTTTGTGCGGCGCGGGCCCGGCGCAGGCTCGGCCGGGTGGTGTGAATGAACATGCAGCCGTCGCTGATCAAGTCGTGGCTGAACAGCCCGCAGAAGATCGAGTTGTACCAGGTTTCGGACAGTTCATCGTCGAAGCGCAGGTCGATCAGCGTGATGTAAGCGCTTTTGACCAGCGGCCAGCAGCTGACATCCAGCGTGTCGGCGTCGAAAGCGATGCGCAGCCGCTCCACCGTTTCGCTGACTTTTTCTTCGTAGAGATTGATCCGCGCGGCCGACGCCGATTGCGTCTCCTGCCACTTGGCCTGCTCGAAGCGAGCCCGGGCGCCGTCGGTGATCTGGCGGAAATGCTCGCGGTAATCGTCAAAGCCATCGAGGATCATTCGGGCGATGTCGGCGGCTGGCCATTGCTGCGGCATAGGTAAAACCTCGGCGGCTGATGCTTATCGTGGGGCCTGAGCTTAGTGGCCCTTTGTTACGCAACGCAACCATTGCCTTGCGTCCTGACTGGCGCGACACTTGCGCGCCCATCAAGGAAGGAACGTGCTGTGAACCCCGTCGATACTCTGCGTTTGTTATCGCTTGCCGCCATTTGGGGCGCGAGCTTTCTGTTCATGCGCATCATCGCCCCGGTGATTGGCACAATCCCCACTGCTTTTTTCCGCGTATCGATTGCCGCTACCGGCCTGCTGGTGATTCTCGGTCTGATGCGCATCAGCTGGGATTTCAAAGGCAAACTCAAAACCGTGATGCTGCTCGGAGTGATCAACTCAGGGATTCCGGCGACCCTCTATTCGGTGGCTGCGCAAGTGTTACCGGCCGGTTATTCGGCGATTTTCAACGCCACAACGCCATTGATGGGCGTGCTGATCGGCGGTCTGTTCTTCCATGAAAGGCTCACCGCCGCCAAGCTTGGCGGCGTGTTCCTCGGGTTGCTTGGCGTGGGCATCCTGACCCGAGCCGGTCCGGTGGCGTTCGACATGGAACTGCTGATGGGCGCCCTCGCCTGCCTGCTCGCCACGACCTGCTACGGTTTCGCCGGATTCCTCGCGCGCCGCTGGCTCGATCAGGCCGGAGGTCTCGACAGTCGTCTATCGGCGGTGGGCAGCATGCTGGGCGCGACGTTGTTTCTGTTGCCGCTGTTCGGTTACAGCGTGATCAGCCAGCCACCGGAGAGCTGGGGCGGCTGGAGTGTCTGGTTGTCGCTGCTGGGGTTGGGGCTGGTATGTACGGCGCTTGCGTACATTATTTACTTCCGCCTGCTCAGCTCGGTCGGGCCGGTGAAGTCGATGACCACGACCTTTCTGATTCCGCCGTTCGGGGTGTTGTGGGGGGCGTTGTTGCTGGATGAGCCGTTGTCGATGGCGCACATCTATGGCGGGGTGTTGATTGCGGCGGCGTTGTGGTTGGTGTTGAAGACATCGGTGGTGAAGGCTGTTGGGGGGGCGACCAAGTAGAGTTGTGGTGCGGCTGATGACGCCTTCGCGAGCAAGCCCGCTCCCACAGGGATTGCGCTGAACCTGTGGGAGCGGGCTTGCTCGCGAAGGCGATTGTTCAGACGCTACAAAGCTGACTGACTCACCTCGCCATCCACCAACCGCCGAATCCCCAGCGGATTGGCGTTCTGCAGCGCCTTGTTTTGTTTCAAGCGTTTTTACGGAATACGAACACCAAACCGATGATGATCAGCAACATGCCCAGCATGCTCAACGCCGCCAGCCGGTTGCCGAAAATCAGGTAGTCCATCACCGCCGTTACCGCCGGCACCAGGTAAAACAGACTGGTGACATTGACCAGGTTGCCCCGGGCGATCAAGCGATACAGCAGCAAGGTCGCCAGCACCGACACGACCAATCCCATCCACAACACCGGTACGATAAAACCGGTGCCGTGTTCGAAATGAAAGGGTTGGAACGGCACGAAGACTCCGCAGAGCAACAGCCCCGCCAGGTACTGCACGGGCAGCGTGCCGAGTGGATTGTCGGTGATGCGCTTCTGCATGATCGAACCGAACGTCATGCTCGCCAGTGCCAGCAAACCGAAGAGCATCCCGGCCAGCGAAATACCGGCCAGACCGATGCCTTGGTAAACCACCATGATCAACCCGGCCAACCCCAGCGTCAGACCAAACATTCTGCTGGCTGATCGCTGACGCTCCATGATCACCACCGTGAGAATGGGCTGCACGCCCATGATCGTCGCCATCACTCCCGGGGTGACTTTCAGGTCCAGGGCCAGCAGATAGAAAATCTGATAAGCCCCCAGCAACACCACACCCGTGGCCATCGCATACACCATCGGCTTGCCGCCCTTGGGCAGCTTCAACTTGAGCAACGGCACCAGCAGCACCAGACCGAATAGCGCGATGGCAAAGCGAAACAGCAGAAAGGCAAAGGGGGACGCGTGGGCCAAGCCCCATTTGGAGAAAATCGCCCCGCTGCTCCACAGCAGAACGAACAGGCTCGTGGACGCCGCCGCGAGCGCGGTGTTTTTCGAAAGGACAAACATGAATACCACCTGTAGTCAGGCAAAAAGCCAACTCAGCCGAAGCTGAAATTCAGTAGTTTTTTCAAGCGGGCGCTTTTTCAGACGGGCGTGGGAACAGCAGAAAAAAGCTGATCAGCCCGAAAAGCCAACGCCTGGCGGTGATACGACTGCGCACACCGGCGAGCTACTGACAGGTGGGGGGTAATGACTGATCTGCGCAGGCTGCTGATTCCCGCACGGCACGACGCCAGCGTTGACCGCTGAATCGACTACCGCGTTGATGAGGGATGCAGGCATGGGCTGATCTTTTTTGAGGGCCGTGCTCGGGAAAGCAGGCGAGCGCCGACTATAACCAGCCCGCGACATAGATTGCAATGACTTGGTCAAAGGGCCAGTAACGACAGCTGCAGCACCGCAATCTACCTTGGAGAGAAATGCAAACGCCCGCTATGAGGGACAGGGAATGCACGAGATCACATGCCAAGGGAACGGACGCATCTTCGGTATCAGTTGTATCGATCGAGGGCTAGAACGCTTGCTGCTATCAGCGCTGCTCAGTTGCAACATGAACTGGAACTGGCAGGCCCAACGGACATTGATCTATCGCGGGTGCGGTTTGACGCCATCAATGCGCAGGCGCTGGATGCTTGCGAGCGCTGGGAGGATCCACACTTTTTATGGAATGAGGTCATAGGATGGAAAGCAAAGGAGCCTTTGTCTCTGGATATTGCCATCTGGTTCGAAGAGGAATTGTGCGGACTATGCTTCGCGAATCCGAACAACAGTCGGCAACGAATCCGCATCGTGCGATTGGAAGGGCGACCGCAAGAAGCACATCCTTTAAAAAACCGGATTGCGGCCCTCGCTGTTTCGGCCATCGAACATTACGCCGTGATTATCGGTAGTAGATTCATCGAAGTACAGGAACCGCTGGAAGGTGCAATTTCTATTTATAAACGACTCGATTTCTACGAAGACGCTGAAGGTCGACTTGTCAAAACTGTGGAGAGCCTAGTATCGTGAAAACTGTTCAATTAATGACCGATAACGGAGGAAATATGCACGGAGTCATCAGAAACCCGCACATAAGAAAACGCTCCTCTGCCCAGGAAAACAAACCTGTCAAAGTAGAACTGACGGCCAGTCAGCGGCGCATTTTACAGGTCCTTGCGACGGGTATCGAAGGCGAACCTGACGTGCTCGCCGGGCGACCATAACTTCGGCGAAAAAAAACCGCTCCAATGAGCGGTTTTTCATTTCTTGCACGCAATCACCCAAACAACCAATACCCCAACAACGTAAACACCACCACCGCCAACACTGGTCGCAGCACACGGTAGGCCTTGGGATTGCGACGCTTCCACTGTTTGATCACACCGCTGAACTTGTCGCTGGAGTTCTTGCTCCATGCGTAAACATGGTTAATCCCGCCAACACGTTCATCATCAAGATTCTGCGGTGCAGTGGCGCGACCCAAAAAACCGCTGACCCAGCGGTTGAGGCGGGTCATCAGGCGGTTGCTCAGCGGTCGTTCGATGTCGCAAAAGAGGATGACCCGAGTCTTGTCGGTTTCATTCTTGACCCAATGCACGTAGGTTTCGTCGAACATCACGTCTTCGCCATCACGCCAGGCGTAGACCTGACCGTCGACGAAGATCCGGCAATCGTCGGAGTTCGGTGTCGATAGCCCCAAGTGATAACGCAGGGAACCGCCGAACGGATCACGGTGCGGGTTGAGGTGGCTGCCGCCTGGCAGCAACGCGAACATGGCGCCTTTGACGTTGGGAATGCTACTGACCAATGCCACGGTTTTCGGGCACAGGGCTTCGGCCGATGGCAGTGGTTTGTCGTACCACTTGAGGTAAAAGCGCTTCCAGCCTTTCTTGAAGAACGAACCGAAACCAGCGTCGTTGTTCTTTTCGGCGGCGCGGATGTAACCCTCGTCGAACAAATGCATCGCTTCGTCGCGGATGACTTCCCAGTTGTCCTTGAGCACATCCAGTTCCGGGAACTTGCTGCGGTCAAGATAGGGTTTGGACGGCACGCTGGAGAACAGGTACATCAAGGCGTTATAGGGTGCGAACAACGCCGAGTGGTTGACGAACTGACGCAACACCGGCAAACGCGCCTTGCCGCGCAAATGCACATAGAGAGTGCTGCCGAAGAACAGCAACAACAGCGACGCCTTTGCGGCAAGGGAAACGGTCATCAACAACTCCTTGATAGTAGACAACTTTGCATAACGCCATTTACCCGACGTGGCAGCCCGTCATGATAAACATTACCGGCCTCGGGAAACACCCGTGCATTTCAACATTCAGTGTTAAGGATTACGCAATAAAGCACTTCTTAACATAAGGTTCCTGAACGGGGGCTGACCTGAATCAACCCCCTCCCACTGGATCAAAAACCGCAACGCCTATTGCTGATTCTCCTGCTCGGTAAACAGATCACTGAACAGCATGCTCGACAGGTAGCGTTCACCGGAGTCCGGCAGGATCACCACGATGGTCTTGCCCTGCATTTCCGGGGTTTCCGCCAGGCGAACGGCCACCGCCATGGCGGCGCCGCAGGAAATGCCGCTCAAAATCCCTTCTTCCTGCATCAGGCGCAGGGCCATGGCCTTGGATTCTTCATCGCTGACCAACTCGACCCGATCGACCATCGACAGATCAAGATTCTTCGGCACAAAGCCGGCACCAATACCCTGGATCTTGTGAGGGCTCGGCTTGATCTCTTCACCGGCCATTGCCTGGGTGATGACTGGCGACACCGCTGGCTCCACCGCCACCGAAATAATCGGTTTGCCCTGGGTATTCTTGATATACCGCGAAACCCCGGTAATGGTTCCACCCGTTCCGACGCCTGCCACCAGTACGTCGACTGCACCGTCGGTGTCGTTCCAGATTTCCGGACCGGTGGTTTTTTCGTGGATGGCCGGGTTGGCCGGGTTTTCAAACTGCGACGGCATGAAGTAGGCAGCCGGGTCGCTGGCGACAATTTCAGCCGCCTTTTCGATCGCTCCTTTCATGCCCTTCGCCGGTTCGGTCAGTACCAGTTCGGCCCCCAAAGCCTTGAGCACTTTGCGTCTCTCGATACTCATCGACGCCGGCATGGTCAGCATCAGTTTGTAACCGCGAGCCGCAGCGACGAACGCCAGGCCGATACCGGTATTGCCTGAGGTCGGTTCGACGATGGTCATGCCAGGCTTGAGTTTGCCGGTGCTTTCGGCGTCCCAGATCATGTTTGCACCGATCCGGCACTTGACCGAGTAACCGGGGTTACGCCCTTCGATCTTGGCCAGGATGGTCACGCCGCGCGGGGCGATACGGTTGATCTGCACCAGCGGTGTATTGCCGATGGAATGGGCGTTGTCAGCGTAGATACGGCTCATGGCTGGGTCCTTATACAGCGTTAAATAAGCTCTCCAAGGTATGCCTGTTGCCCTTGGTCGTCCAGTCAGTCGAACGTCCCGTAACCGCAGCAGTCAATCGCTTTATACCGCCAGAGATTTGCCGCCATGAAGCGTCGATACAGTTGGCCCCTGTGGACCCTCGCCGGCCTCGTTGTGCTGCTGGTTGCCCTGCACATTGCCCTGCCCTACGTGGTGCGCGACTACCTCAACGAAAAATTGGCGAATATGGGTGACTACCGCGGGCAGATTACCGACGTGGACCTGGCCCTGTGGCGCGGCGCCTACAAAATCAATGGACTGAAAATCGTCAAGGTCAATGGCAAGGTCCCCGTGCCTTTCGTCAACGCGCCATTGATTGACCTCTCCGTCAGCTGGCACTCACTCTGGTATGACCACGCGGTGGTGGCCGAGGCGCAGTTCGACAAACCCGAGGTGAACTTCGTCGACGGCGGTGCCAACAAGAAAAACTCCCAGACCGGTGAAGGCACCGACTGGCGGGCACAATTGGAAAAATTGCTGCCGATTACCCTGAACGAAGTGCGGATCAACGACGGGCGGGTCACCTTCCGAAACTTCAATTCAAAACCGCCCGTGAACATGAATGCCACTCAGGTCAATGCCAGCATTTACAACCTGACCAACGTGGTCGACACCAAAGGCAAACGCGACGCTCGCTTCGACGGCAAGGCTCTATTGCTGGGGCATGCACCGCTGGAAACCACGGCGACCTTCGATCCGCTGAGCGACTTCCAGGACTTCGAATTTCGCCTGCGCGCCAAGAACCTTGAACTCAAACGCATGAACGACTTCGCCTCGGCCTACGGCAAGTTCGACTTCAATGCCGGCCATGGAGACCTGGTCATCGAAGCCGAAGCCAACAAGGGTCAACTCACCGGCTACATCAAGCCGCTATTGCGGGACGTCGATGTGTTCAATTGGCAACAGGACGTGGAAAACAAAGACAAAGGGATTTTTCGCTCCATCTGGGAAGCACTCGTCGGGGGTACCGAGAATGTGTTGAAGAACCAGCCGAAAAACCAGTTCGCCACTCGCGTCCAGCTCAGAGGCAGCGTGCATCAACAAGATATCAGCGCATTCGAGGCTTTTTTGCAGATTTTGCGTAATGGTTTCATCGAGGCGTTCAATGCCCAGTACGAACGGCCGAAACCGGATGCCGGCTAAGACTTGCGTGTGACGGTGTAACGACCGGTTTCTTCCGCCGCCCGCGCCGGGTTCGATTGCTGCTGCAAGAAGTCCCAGCCCAGGCAGGCCAGTGCCAGCGATCGCGGAACGGCTTCACGACCACTGCTGTAGCGCGTGATGCTGCGGGCACTGACCCCCAACGCTTCGGCCGCCTGATTGAGCGGCAGCCCGGTGCGAGCGCGCCAGTCGATGAAGATCCGGGTGTTTTCGTCTACTGCATTTTGTGCGAGAGCATCCAGATACAGGGTGTCTGCGCCGATCTGGATGTCCAGCTCGGGCCACTCGACGCTCCAGCCTTCATCACCCAGGGTTGCTCTTTCGAAAGCGACCACCTCCAGCAATGGCTGCAACCCAGGGTAGGCGCGCAGGTCCCGACTCAAATCGAGAGTGAGTTGCTGACCGTCGATAAAGGTCAGCATAAGGCGGTGATCCGGCAACGCCTGCACGGCCGACAGCCGTGGTCGCTTCATGGGTAACATCGTTTCCAATCCTCCAGCAATTGCACCTGATGGGCCCTGACCCACGCCAGCGCTTCCTTGATAATCAGCGGCGGCGCCTTGCCCACCATCACTTCGACGGTTTCCAGGCTGAGCATCACGTCGAGCCCGCCACCGGTCAGGTGAACATGGGGCGGCGGGTGATCCTTCTCGCGTAACTGAATGCGGTATGTATCGCGAAATCGGTATTTAGTAGACATGCCCCGCAAGCTATCGCCAAAATGGCGATAGTTCAATACTGGCTAGCGGCCGAAACTGAGTCAAGATGTGACGCTCCATTCAGAGACTGAATAAGCCGTCTGCGTTCACAGTCGCCCAGGCACCGCGTTATAGTCGGGTACTACAATTATTGCGCCCCGCCCTGCCTCGTTCAGGTCGGCGTTACCGTTTGAGGATTAGCAGATGAAGTTCGAAGGCACCCAGGCCTACGTCGCCACCGATGACCTGAAGCTGGCAGTCAACGCCGCCATCACTCTGGAGCGTCCGCTGCTGGTCAAGGGCGAGCCGGGTACGGGCAAGACCATGCTCGCCGAGCAACTGGCCGAGTCCTTCGGCGCCAAACTAATCACCTGGCACATCAAGTCCACCACCAAGGCGCATCAGGGCCTGTACGAGTACGACGCGGTCAGCCGTCTGCGCGACTCACAACTGGGCACGGAAAAGGTTCACGACGTTCGCAACTACCTGAAAAAGGGCAAGCTCTGGGAAGCCTTCGAATCCGAAGAGCGGGTGATCCTGCTGATCGACGAAATCGACAAGGCCGACATCGAATTCCCGAACGACCTGCTGCAAGAACTCGACAAGATGGAGTTCTACGTTTACGAGATCGACGAGACCATCAAGGCCAAGAAACGCCCGATCATCATCATTACCTCCAACAACGAGAAAGAACTGCCGGACGCCTTCCTGCGCCGCTGCTTCTTCCACTACATCGCCTTCCCGGATCGCACCACGATGCAGAGGATCGTCGATGTGCACTACCCAAACATCAAGAAAGACCTGGTCAGCGAAGCGCTGGACGTGTTCTTCGACGTGCGCAAGGTGCCGGGCCTGAAGAAAAAGCCATCGACCTCCGAACTGGTGGACTGGCTGAAGCTGCTGATGGCCGACAACATCGGCAAAGCCGTGCTGCGCGAGCGCGATCCGACCAAGGCTATTCCGCCACTGGCCGGCGCGTTGGTGAAGAACGAACAAGACGTGCAATTGCTTGAGCGTCTGGCGTTCATGAGCCGTCGCGGCACTCGCTGATCCCTCTGTTTAACAAGATAGAGGGCGATAGCCATGCTGCTTAACCTGTTCAATGAAATGCGCGCAGCCAAGGTACCGGTCTCGGTACGGGAGCTGCTCGACCTGATCAACGCCCTGAAACAGCGCGTGACCTTCGCCGACATGGACGAGTTTTATTACTTGTCCCGGGCGATTCTGGTGAAGGACGAAAAGCATTTCGACAAGTTCGACCGGGCCTTCGGCGCCTATTTCAACGGCCTGGAAAAACTCGACGACCACCTTCAGGCCTTGATCCCGGAAGACTGGTTGCGCAAGGAGTTCGAGCGTTCGCTGACCGACGAAGAGCGGGCAGCGATCCAGTCCCTCGGCGGCCTGGACAAGCTGATCGAAGAGTTCAAGAAACGCCTCGAAGAACAGAAAGAACGCCATGCCGGCGGTAACAAGTGGATCGGCACTGGCGGCACCAGCCCGTTTGGTTCCGGCGGTTTCAACCCGGAAGGCATTCGGGTCGGCGATGCCGGCAAACGTCAGGGCAAAGCGGTCAAGGTCTGGGATCAGCGCGAGTACAAGAACCTCGACGATTCGGTCGAACTGGGCACGCGCAACATCAAGGTCGCCCTGCGACGGCTGCGCAAATTCGCGCGCCAGGGCGCGGCGGAAGAGCTGGACATCGATGGCACCATCGACCACACCGCCCGCGATGCCGGGCTGCTGAATATTCAGATGCGTCCGGAGCGGCGCAACACCGTCAAGCTGTTGCTGCTGTTCGACATCGGCGGCTCGATGGACGCCCACGTGAAGATCTGCGAAGAGCTGTTCTCGGCCTGCAAGACCGAGTTCAAGCACTTGGAGTATTTCTACTTCCACAACTTCGTTTATGAATCGGTATGGAAGAACAACATGCGCCGCACGTCCGAGCGCACTTCGACCCAGGATCTGCTGCACAAATACGGCGCCGACTACAAAGTGATCTTCATCGGTGATGCCGCCATGGCCCCGTACGAAATCACCCAGGCCGGCGGCAGCGTCGAGCACTGGAACGAAGAAGCGGGTTATGTGTGGATGCAGCGGTTCATGGAGAAGTACAAGAAGGTCATCTGGATCAACCCGTATCCGAAAGATACGTGGGGCTATACGTCTTCGACCAACATCGTGCGGGACTTGATTAACGATCAGATGTATCCGCTGACGTTGCGGGGGTTGGAGGAAGGGATGCGGTTTCTCTCCAAGTAATCGTTGTTGTCTGGACTGACGCCTTCGCGAGCAAGCCCGCTCCCACAGTTGATCTGTGTACGACAGGGATTCAATGTGGGAGCGGCGGTGCGACGATTCGACTTGCTCGCGAAGCTTTTAGCTATTCAGGAATCGTCGCAGATATTCGACGTGTTCGCGATGCGCGACATCCTGCACCACCGGTTTCAACCGTACCTGCGTCCCCGGCAGACACTGCGCCAGTCGCGCCAGCGCCAGCGGCGTCAACGCCCCCAATCGCGGATAGCCGCCAATGGTCTGCCGATCATTGAGCAGCACAATCGGCTGCCCGTCCGGCGGCACCTGAACCGCGCCCAGCGGGATGCCTTCGGAAATCATCGGCTTCCCCTGATACTGCAACGCCGTTCCCAGCAAGCGGATGCCCATCCGGTCGGCACGGCTGTCGAGGGTCCAGATGCTGTTGAACGCGTCAAACGAACTCTGTCCACTGAACTCGCCGATCTGGGCACCGAGCACCAGGTCCAGCGGCGCGTTGAGTTTGAAGTCCGGCACCTGTTCGCGCGCCAACTCCCGCAGCAGTAACAGCGAGCTGCCCGAATAGCTCAACTGCGCATCTTTGGCCAACGCCCGGCCCATACCGTCAAGCCCACCGAGCTCCTCACGGACCACCGTTGCGCTACTGCCCAACACCTTTGGCGCATCGAATCCGCCCGGGGCCGCCAAATATGCCCGGGCGCCAAGCAGCGGCTGAGTAAATTGCAATCGCTGACCTTTGTTCAGCCTGAAACTGCGCCACGGCGCCAACGACTCGCCATCCACCTGAGCTCCCAGATCTGCCCCAGCCAAAGCCAGCACGCAATCCTCTTCGGCAACGACTGTGAACCCACCGAGGGTGATTTCAATCACCGGTGCATCCAGGCCATTGCCCAGCAACCAATTGGCCCACGACATCGATCGCCAATCCGCCGCCCCGCCCTGGGTCACGCCCAGATGCCGCACGCCGAAACGGCCAGCGTCTTGTAACAGGCACAGCGGTGTACTCGCTTCTATTGATAGACGGCTCATGCCTGCGCCTCCAACGGCGTGTCATCACCGCCCAGATTGATGAATTCGGCATGGCTGACGGCTTCGAAGCGCACCGTGTCGCCTGGTTGCATCAGGCTGTAGCCGTCGCGTTCGCGGTCGAACAATTTGGCCGGGGTGCGGCCGATCAGATTCCAGCCACCGGGGGACACCACCGGATAAGCGGCCGTTTGCCGTTCGGCGATGCCGACACTGCCCGCGGCTACCTTTTTACGCGGAGTGTTCAATCGCGGCGCGGCCAGCGCTTCTTCCACCAGCCCCATGAAGGCGAAACCCGGCGCAAAACCCAAGGCGAACACCTGATATTCGCGCGCGCTGTGGCGGCGGATCACTTCATCCACGGCCAATCCGCTGCGCTGGGACAACAGACTCAACTCCGGGCCAACGCTCAAGTCATACCAGACCGGCAACACATGACATTTGCCGCGGGTGCAGGCGTTGGGCGACAGATCGATCAAGGCCTCGGCGATCAGCTCCCGAGCCTGAGCCGGACTCAACGCGGTCAGGTCGTAATGCACCATCAACGTCGTATAGGATGGCACCAGATCGATCAGATGCCCGGCGAATGCAGCACGCAGACTTTCACTGGCGGCGAGCATCCACGGCATGTTGGCCTCGCTGATCTGATCAAACAGACGGACCATCAAACAATCCAGCGCCACCACTTCTACCCGCAGGTTCATGGCGCGCTCTGCTGATCAAGTGCTTCGCGAATACGCCGCACGGCGGCTACCGAACTGGCATTGTCGCCGTGTACGCAAAGGGTGTTGGCCTGCAAATGCAAGGCACTGCCATCGCTGGCCGTGAGATTGCCGCCGCGGGCAATGGTCAGGGCTTGTTCGATGATTGTCTCGGGATCGTGATGCACTGCGCCCGGCAGTTGCCGCGAGACCAGCATTCCCGCGCTGTCGTAAGCGCGATCGGCGAAGGCTTCGAACCACAGGGTCACGCCGTATTCATCGCCCAATCGCTGGGCTGCGCTGTTGTCGCGAGTGGCCATCAACATCAGCGGCAACTCACGATCATAGGACGCCACGGCCTGAAGCACCGCGCGCAATTGCGCCGGGTTGGCCATCATGTCGTTGTACATCGCGCCGTGTGGTTTGACGTAACTCACCCGCGCGCCCTGAGCCTGGCAAATGCCGTCGAGGGCGCCGATCTGGTAATGCACAATGTCCTGAAGTTCCTGGGCGGTGTAGGCCATGGAGCGGCGGCCGAAGCCGACCAGATCCTGATACGCCGGATGTGCGCCGATCTGCACGCCGTTGCTCAAGGCCAGGCTGACAGTCTTGCGCATGATGCTAGGGTCGCCGGCGTGGAAGCCGCAGGCGATGTTGGCGCAATCGATGAAGGGCATGACCTCGGCGTCCAGACCCATGGTCCAGTTGCCGAAACTCTCGCCGATGTCGCAGTTCAATAGCAGGCGGCTCACGGTGAACACTCCTTTCAGCTTTATTCTTTTTAACTGCGGGACACTTTTTGTAACGGCAGGCCCGCAGATTATCAGTTGCTGGGCATTAAGTTATTGGGCTTCGAGTTGCTTGCCACGGGTTTCCGGCAGGCTCAGGGCCGCAAGAATCACCACCCCGTAGGACACCGCCGCAAAGGCACCGATTCCTACGCTCAATGGCACCTTCTGGCTCATCAAGCCGATCAACAGCGGGAACAATGCCGCCAGTGCCCGGCCGATGTTGTAACAAAAGCCCTGACCCGAACCACGAATCCGCGTTGGAAACAGCTCGGTCAAAAACGCGCCCATGCCACTGAAAATCCCCGATGCGAAGAAGCCAAGGGGAAAGCCCAGCCAGAGCATCACGCCATTGCTAACCGGCAATTGGGTGTAGAGCAGAACAATGGTGAACGAGCCGACCGCGAACAGAATGAAGTTCTTTTTACGCCCGAGGATGTCAGTCAAATACGCGCTGATGACGTAACCGACGTAGGAACCGATGATCACCATCGCCAGATAACCACCCGTACCGAGTACGCTCAACCCGCGTTCGTTCTTCAGAAAGGTCGGCAACCAGGAGGTGATCGCGTAGTAGCCGCCCAGAGCACCGGTGGTCAGCACCGACGCGCGAATTGTGGTGAAAAGGATGCCGGGAGCGAAGATCTCGTAGAATTTTGCCGGGTTGCCGGGTTCTTGCTTGGCCTTGGCTTCGCGATAGATTTCCGGGTCCTTGACCAGTCGACGGACGAAGATCACAAAGATCGCCGGCACAATGCCAAGGATGAACAGTGCGCGCCAGGCGTCTTCCGGCGGCAGTACCGAGAACAGCAGCGCATACAGGATCGCCGTCAGCCCCCAACCCAATGCCCAGCCGGATTGCACCATGCCAACAGCCTTGCCGCGGTCCTTGGCGCGAATCACTTCACCCATCAGCACCGCGCCAGCGGTCCATTCGCCGCCGAAACCGAAGCCCATCAGCGTGCGGCTGATCAGCAGTTGTTCGTAGTTTTGGGCGAAACCGCAGAGGAAGGTGAAGAAGGCGAACCACAGCACGGTGAGTTGCAAGGTGCGTACGCGACCGATGCGGTCGGAGAGAATCCCCGCCACCCAACCGCCGATGGCCGAGGCGATCAGGGTGCTGGTGTGAATCAACCCGGCCTCGCCGGTGGTGATGCCCCACATCGCAATCAGGGTCGGCACCACGAAGCTGAGCATCTGGGTGTCCATGCCGTCCAGGCCATAGCCGATCTTGCAGCTCCAGAAGGTGCGGCGCTCCTGCTTGTTGATATTGTGGTACCAGTCGAAAGGTCCTGGACGAACCGTGGCTTTGGGGATGTCGAGCGTGTCGGGCGCACTCATGGCAAATCTCCGCGCTAATTTTTATTGGTATTGTTCTGAGCCCCGACGACGCCTATCGTGGGAACCGGATGACCTGATTTTTGGGCTCCCTGCCCTGCTGCGTCCAACTAATAAAAACCCGCTCTAGACATAAGAAAAATTTGTCCTTATGAACCTGAAGTTTCTCGAGACCTTTGTCTGGGTCGCCCGACTCAAGAGTTTTCGCCTGACGGCGGACAAGCTCTTCACCACCCAGGCGTCGATTTCCAGCCGCATTGCCGTGCTTGAAGGCGAGCTCGGGGTGAAGCTGTTCCTGCGCGATTCACGCGGCGTGAGCCTGACGCCCGAAGGCTTGAAAGTGCTCGAGTACGCCGAGCAAATGATGGACACCATGCAAGCCCTCAAGCAGTCGATCGAAACCCGCTCGAGCAAGGTCGGACGGGTTCGCATCGGCGTGATGGACACGGTCATCCATACCTGGTTGAGCCCGTTGGTGGCGCAAATGATGGATCACTATCCGCTGGTGGAAATCGAGTTAGTGGCCGATACCGCGCTCAACCTCTGCGATCAGCTGCAAAAAGGCTTTCTCGATCTGATCCTGCAAACCGACCTGTTGCGTCAGGAAAGCGTACGCAGCCTTGAGCTGGCCAGTCACCCGATGGGCTGGATTGTGGCTACGAATTCGATCTACAACCGCGAGTATTCAGGCATTGCCGATCTGGCGCGGGAACGGATCATTACCTATTCGAAAAACTCCCATCCGCATCAGGAGATTCTCGCCCTGATGCAAGCCAACGGCATCTTGACGCCACGGTTGAACTGCGTGAACTCGGTATCGGCGATCACCCGGTTGCTGCGGGATGGTTTCGGTATTGGCGCGCTGCCACCGGTGCTGGTCGCCGAGGAACTGGCGCGGGGGGAGTTGACCTTGCTGGCCATCGATCAACGGCCACCGAATTTGCAGGTGGTGGTGTCGTGGCGGGTTGGCGTGGAGTGGGTCGAAGAAATCGTGGCGTTGTGTCAGCAGGTGTTGGACGGGTATGCGAAGAAGGTGGGTGAGAACTACATCGTCCTAGCCCGCTGAACACCGCCCCCCTGTGGCGAGGGGGTTCACCCCCGTTGGGTCGCGAAGCGGCCCCAAAACCAGACGCCTCGATGTATCAGGTAAACCGCGTGTGCCGGTTTCACGACTGCTGCGCAGCCGAACGGGGGTAAACCCCCTCGCCACAGAGATCGCGTAACCCCCTTACAACCCGCGCACATCCCGATCTTCGATCGGCCGGCTCTGGCGCAAGCGTTTGCCGCCCAGCACCACCCAGTCGATCAGACGGAACAGGCATTCAATGCCGAACGACAACAGCATCGCCCCGCTCATGCCCCAGATCATCGCTTCCGGCGTCAGCAGGATCTGGTAGCTGTAGCCATTCCAGGTTTCCTTGCGAATATCCGGATCAGCCGCCAGTGCAACCTGCAGGAAGCGGATGTACCACGGCCCCTGCATGGCCTGGAACTGTTTATCGAGGGCCAGTTGACGGGTCAATAAGGTGCTCAGGCTGTCGGCATCGCTGCGAAAGATCGGGTCTTCGCTGGCGCGGTAATGGGCCACCAATGCCTGCATGTCACCCTTGAAGAACTGATTCGCCGTGCCCTGAAAACCGCTCAGACCGGTCTGCGCCTCAATCAGATGCGCTTCGACGCGCTTGGCATAGTCGTTGATGAATCCCGGCACCTGGACACCGATCAACAGGCCCGCCGCGAACAACACCAGCCGTAGATAACTGAGCAACATGAAGGGAAATCCTTATTCGGTCTTGCCCTGGCTGACGCATTCACCGCGTCGCCAGAGGCTCCATTGGCCCGGTTCGTAGCGGGTCCAGGTTTCGTTTTCGGTCAACGGTTCGGTGGCGATCACCGTGACCACGTCGTTGGGCGTGGTTTCGGCCTGGAAATCGACGATCACATCGACGTCCTTCAAGCGCGCCGGGCCGAATGGCGCGCGACGGGTGATTTGCGCCAGTTTGGTGGAGCAATAGCAGAACAACCAGTCGCCATCGCTGAGCAGGCAGTTGAATACGCCTTTGCTGCGGTATTCAGCGCAGGCGGCCACCAGGTCTGGCAGCAGTTCTTCGACCTCGACCGGTTCCGGGAACGCTGCGCGCACGCGGTTGAGCAGATCGCAGAACGCCGCCTCGCTGTCGGTATCGCCGACCGGGCGGTAAAAACGCTTGATCGGTTGAAAGTCCGCGAGTTGGCCGTTGTGGGCGAAACACCAGTTACGGCCCCACAGCTCACGCACAAACGGATGGGTATTGGACAGGCAGACCTTGCCGACGTTGGCCTGGCGGATGTGCCCGATCACCACTTCGCTCTTGATCGGATAGCGCTGCACCAGGTTCGCGACCTCGGACTCACAGCTCGCCGCCGGGTCCTGAAACAGGCGCAGGCCACGGCCCTCGTAAAAAGCGATGCCCCAGCCGTCACGGTGCGGACCGGTGCGGCCGCCGCGCTGCATCAGCCCGGTGAAGCTGAACACGATATCGGTCGGCACATTGGCGCTCATGCCCAATAACTCACACATGCTCGGATTCTCGCTCAAAGGCAGGGGCAGGTTACAGTCGCGGTTCGACCCGCATTCGCTGAGGGTTGCTCGGCACCGGTGGACGACCGTAACGATCATCGCCCGCACCGCCGAAGGGATGATCCTCTTCAGGATCATCGGACCTGGCCGCAGCCTTGGCAGCGGCAGCCTGTTCCTTGCGAGCGTTGGACGCACGTTCGATAGGGAAACGGATCGCCACAAATACCAGGTAAATGCCGAAGGCGATCATGCCGTACATGAACAGGTCGGAAATTGCGCGCCAGGCGTTGTTGCCGACCTTGAACAATAGATCAAGGGCAGTAATGGCGATGGCCGGGGCAACCTTTTCCTTAACCGGATCAATGATGGTCGGGCTGAACAGCAACACAGCAACCAATAGCCGCAGCGGCTCACGCAGCCAGCGCCACATCCAGCGGGTGATACGCATCCACACCAACAGGCAGCCCAAAGCGGCGAAGGCGTAGAGGCCCCAAGCGATCAGATAGTCGTTCTCGGTCATGGTGTCCATGGCAAGGCAGGCAAAGAGGCGCTTATAGTAACGACTTTTCGCACGTCAGGCTTGCTCCAATGCCAGTCTGAAAAACGCACCCCCTGTGGGAGCGGGCTTGCTCGCGAAAGCGATGTGTCAGTCAACAGAGATGTTGAAACTGCTGGCCTCTTCGCGAGCAAGCCCGCTCCCACACGTTGCGAAGCCCTTATTCTGTACATTGTTCGAGAGTCCTTCATGCCCCTATCCGTCAACGTTTCCGACGCTCCCATCGCCCACAAGGCCGAAGGCGACGACCCGTATGCCTGGCTGCAGGAGCGCGACACCGACGCGGTGCTCGACTACCTGAAAGCGGAAAACCGCTACCAAGAGGCGCAAACCGCCGATCAGGCCGGGTTGCGTGAAACCCTGTTCGAAGAGATCAAGGCCCGGATTCTCGAAACCGACCTGTCCTTGCCCTCCCCTTGGGGTCCGTACCTGTATTACACGCGCACCACGGCCGGTGATGAATATGCCCGCCACTACCGCTGCCCGCGCCCTGCCGATGACAGCCTGCAGCTCGACGAAAGCCAGGAACAACTGCTGCTGGACCCCAATGAACTGGCCAACGGCGGCTTCTTTTCCCTGGGCGCCTTCAGTATCAGCCCGGACCACCAGCGTCTGGCCTACAGCATTGACGCCACGGGCGATGAGATTTTCACGCTGTTCGTGAAGGAATTGTCCAACGGCCGTGTCAGTGAACTGGAATTCCAGGATTGCGACGGCAGCATGACCTGGGCCAATGACAGCCTGACGCTGTTCTTCGGCGAACTGGACGACACCCATCGCCCGCACAAACTGTTCCGCTATCGGCTGGACGGTACAGCGGCTGAAGAAGTGTTCCATGAGCCGGACGGTCGATTCTTCATGCATTGCTACCGCTCCAGTTCCGAGCAGCAATTACTGCTGTCCCTGGGCAGCAAGACCACCAGCGAAGTCTGGGTGCTCGACGCGTTCCAGCCGCAACAGGCGTTTACCTGCATCGCACCGAGGGTTGAAGACCATGAGTACGACGTCGATCACGGCGCGCTCGACGGTCAATGGACCTGGTTCATTCGCACCAATCGCGACGGCATCAACTTTGCCCTGTACCACGCCGTAGACACCGGCGTGGCGCCGACCGAGGCCGACTGGCAGAACCTGATCCCCCACAGCGACACGGTGATGATCGAAGGCATGAGCCTGAATGCCGGCGCCATGACCCTGAGTTTGCGTGAGGGTGGCTTGCCAATCATCGAAGTTCATCCACAAGACCTGCCGAGCTACCGCGTGCAATTACCGGATGCGGCCTACAGCCTTCATGTGCAGAACAGCCTGGAGTTCGTCAGCGACAGGATCCGTCTGCGCTATGAAGCGCTGAACCGTCCGGCGCAAATCCGCCAACTGATATTGGGCAGCGGCGAGCAGAAAGTCCTCAAGGAAACCCCGGTGCTCGGTCCGTTCGACGCCGATGCCTACGTCAGTCAGCGCCTGTGGGCAACGGCACCTGACGGTACGAAAGTGCCGATCAGCCTCGTCGTCAAACGCGAAGCACTCGGTAAGCCGACGCCGCTTTATCTGTACGGCTATGGCGCTTACGGCGAAAGCCTCGACCCGTGGTTCTCCCACGCTCGCTTGAGTCTGCTGGACCGTGGCGTGGCGTTCGCCATTGCTCACGTGCGTGGCGGCGGTGAACTGGGCGAAGCCTGGTATCGCGCCGGCAAGCAGGAACACAAACACAACACCTTCAGCGACTTCATCGCCTGCGCCGAACACCTGATCGCCAATGGCTTCACGACTTCACAGCAACTGGCGATCAGCGGCGGCAGCGCCGGTGGCCTGCTGATCGGCGCCGTGCTCAATAAGCGGCCGGAGTTGTTTGCTGCTGCGATTGCCGAAGTGCCGTTCGTCGACGTGCTGAACACCATGCTCGACCCGGACCTGCCGTTGACCGTCACCGAATACGACGAGTGGGGCAATCCTGAAGAACCGGACGTCTATGATCGGATCAAGGCCTACGCCCCGTACGAAAACGTCACCGCACAAGCTTATCCGGCGACGCTGGTGATCGCCGGCTACAACGACAGTCGCGTGCAGTACTGGGAAGCGGCCAAGTGGGTGGCGAAATTACGCGCGACCAAAACCGACGCAAATCCCCTGCTGCTCAAGACCGAATTGGGTGCCGGGCACGGCGGGATGAGCGGTCGTTATCAGGGATTGCGTGACGTAGCACTCGAATACGCATTTGTTTTCAAGGTTTTGGGCATCGCCTGAGGAACTCCGTTCGGCGTGCGGGTCTTAACTCTGAACACTGGACGCCGATACACCACACACATCCCCTGTGGGAGCGGGCTTGCTCGCGAAGGCGGTGTGTCAGACAACATTGATGTTGAATGTGATGGCCTCTTCGCGAGCAAGCCCGCTCCCACTGGGGATGTGTGTGGTGGATTGCAGATCCGGAACAGCAACAGACACAAGAAAAAGACCGTGACGACATGTCAGAACCGACCTTACTGAACAACGAAATTCGCGACTGGCTGATGGACTGTGGCCTGTTCGATCAACTGCTGCCGGCGGACTTCGCCGCGGCCTCGGGCTACTTCAGCATCAGCACCATTGCTCAGGGCGAAGAGATTTTCCATGAGGGCGATGCCGGCAGCTTCATGTGCATCATCCACACCGGCCAGGTGGCGGTGCAGAAAACCAACAGCGACGGTCACCTGGTGACCATGGCAACGTTGCGCAGCGGTCGGGCGTTCGGCGAAATGGCCGTACTCGACGGCGAACGCCGCTCGGCCAGTTGCGTGGCCGCAAGTAATTGCCAGTTGCTCAACCTGGGCAAGGATTCGCTGGAAAAGATGCTCAACGACGCGCCGAAAATCGCCGCAAAAATCATCCGCGCCCTCGCCGTTTCCCTCTCCAAACGCCTGCGCATGGCCGATGGGCAACTGCTCTCGCAGCAGGTTTAACCGCCGGGCGGTTTGGCTTTCGACGGGGTTTGCTCCGGCACCGGCAGTGGCTGGTCCTTGGTCGGCGGGCTAGGCATTTCAATCGGCACCAACGGCGGGCCGCCACTGCCGGGCCCGACCTTGGGCACGCTGGTCGGGGTGATTTGCGGGTACGGTGTCGGGGTCGCGGTGCCGGGCGAACCGGGCAGCGGCGCAGGGCTAGTGGGGGTGGTTTGCAACTGCTGGGCCTGCACTGCAGTTATCGAGAGCGCGGCCAAGGCAATGACCGTTAGAATGGTGCGCTTCATCAATGGCTCCGTTGGCCTTTTTGTGTTTTTGCAGGCTACTCCCAACGGCGCGTGTTTGCCTTCTCCCTCTTATGCCAATTTCTCCTCAAGTGAGTCCCATGAAACGTTTCGTTCTGCTCGACACCGCTCCAATTCCTGAAAATGGCGGTGCCTTGTGCCTGTTCGAATACGGTGAGGATTTCGTCATCAAGATCCAGGGCGGCGACGGCGGGCAACTGATGAACACCCGCATGCACGGCTCGGAAGACGCTCTGGCGGAGATCCCGTGCCGTAAAGTGGCCGGCCGGCCGAATTCGCGCGTGCTGATCGGCGGCCTGGGCATGGGCTTCACCCTCGCCTCGGCCCTCAAGCATTTGGGCAAGACCGCTGAAGTAGTGGTCGCCGAACTGGTGCCGGGGGTGGTGGAGTGGAACCGTGGCGCGCTGGGTGAGAAAGCCGGGAACCCGCTGCTGGACCCGCGCACGGTCATTCGCATGGAAGATGTGGCCAACGTCCTGCAAGCCGAGCCGCAAGGTTTCGACGCAATCATGCTCGACGTCGACAACGGCCCCGAAGGCCTGACCCAGAAGGCCAACAGCTGGCTCTACTCCGCTGGCGGCCTGAGCGCCTGCGCCAAGGCCCTGCGGCCCAAAGGTGTGCTGGCCGTCTGGTCCGCGAGCGCTGACCGACAGTTTTCCGACAAACTGAAGAAGGCCGGCTTCAAGGCCGAGGAAGTCCAGGTCTTCGCCCACGGCAACAAAGGCACCCGTCACACCATCTGGATTGCCGAGAAGCTCAAGGGCTGAGCTAAACTGCGATTAATACCGTCATTAGTCTTTTACAAAGGTGAACCCATGAGTTCGTCAACACCGACCAACACGTCGAAACTGGACCGCATCCTTGCCGACAACCAGCGCGACAAGGAAATGGGTTACCGCGACAAGGCCCTGAAAATGTACCCGCACGTGTGCGGTCGCTGCGCCCGTGAGTTTTCCGGCAAGCGCCTGAGCGAACTGACCGTGCACCACCGCGACCATAACCACGACAACAACCCTCAGGATGGCTCGAACTGGGAATTGCTGTGCCTGTATTGCCACGACAACGAACACTCGCGGTACACCGACCAGCAGTATTTCGGTGAAGGCTCGCTGAGCTCGCCAAAAATCGCCAAGGCGACACATAACCCGTTTGCCGCGTTGGCCGGGTTGATGAAGAAAGAAGACTGAAGATCTTCAGTGCTTCAACCGGCCCCTTCGCGAGCAAGCCCGCTCCCACATTGATCTGTGGCGTACGCCAGTAGTGTATTCACCTGAGATCGATGTGGGAGCGGGCTTGCTCGCGAAGACGGCCGACCAGACACCACCAATCTACAAACTGACCACCCTCCCCCAATCCCCGTATAATCGCCGTTTTTTCCCCGAAGGCACCCCGCTCGTGGCAGACAAACGGTACAGCTGCATTGGTTTGTATAACCCCAAATCACCGGAAAACGTCGGTTCGGTGATGCGCGCCGCTGGCTGTTATGGCGTGGCGTCCGTGTTCTATACCGGCAAGCGTTATGAACGCGCCGCCGACTTCGTCACCGACACCAAGCGCGTCCACTACGACATTCCGCTGATCGGCATCGACGACCTGAAAAAAATCCTGCCGCTGGGCTGTGTTCCAGTCGCTGTGGAACTGGTGGAAGGTGCCCGTTCGCTGCCGGAATACACCCATCCAGACCGCGCGCTATACATCTTCGGCCCGGAAGACGGCTCGCTGGATAAAGAGATTCGCGACTGGTGCGAAGACGTGGTCTACATCCCCACCACCGGTTGCATGAACCTGGCGGCCACCGTCAACGTCGTGCTCTATGACCGCATGTCCAAGGGGCTCAACACTCGTTCCGGGGCAAAGTTTCGCTGATTCAGCACATATCCGATGGAACAAGCCGCCCGCCTCGGCAGTCAGCTTAATTATCTATTCTTGAAGCAGTCATTCCAGCCAGGAGACAGATCATGAGCGAACTCAAACGCGTAGAACGCATCGAATCCACCCCGTTCCAGACTCACACGGAGCAGAACGTGCAGGGTTGGGAACGTATCGGTTCACTGGCCGGCGGCGTGGTGATGCTCGGCAAGGGCCTGCGTCGCGGTGGTGTGTTCGGGTTGATTCAAGTGGCGATCGGCGGTGTGGCCCTGGCGCGTGGTATTACCGGGCACAGTTCGGCGAAAAGCCTGCTGGAGAAAAGCCGTCAGGACATGAACAACGTGCGGGCGAAGATTCAGCGGGCGGGTGAAGAGCTGAACCGGTTGAAGGCGAATGCCGAAGCGGCGACCAATACCGCTACCGTGACCGGTAATGATTCGTTGAAGTCGCCTAAAACCGGGGTTTGATCCAGAAGATGTGGTGAGGCTTACGGCCTCTTCGCGGGCAAGCCCGCTCCCACAGGGTTATGCGGCGTATACAACATTTATGATCGCCGCCAATCACTGTGGGAGCGGGCTTGCTCCGGGCGGCGCTCCGACGATGGCGGTGTTACTGAAGTAACTCGGTATCGAGGACTTTGGAGGACTCGCCAATCACGCTTTCGGCCAGTTGAACAAACTCCTTGGTATCCACACTCTGCAAATGCATCGCCCCGCGCAACACATCATCCAGCGAACGCTTGTTGCGGGTCTTCAGGCGAATCTCGCGATCCAGTTCCTGCAATAACACGACCGCTTTCGACACCTGCGCCGGGCTGGCCTGATCACCACGCAAGGTCGTGACCTTCTGGCTGTCCTTGGCCAACTTCTTCTGCAAACTCTCATACCGCTCATCGCTCATGCCGCCGGCGCGGCGCACCAGTTCGATGGCGTAATACTCGGCAAAACCTTCGCTGATCCAGTCACTGCGCTGTTGGTCGTTGATCAGTCCGAACACCTGCGCCAATTCCCGCACCAGTGCACTGCTGCCGCTTTCGCTGACCAGCGGCAGACGCGTGTTCAGATAGATCGATTCGTGAGCGCCCAGACTGCCACGCCACATCGGGTCGTTGGCACCGACGATCAACAGTTTGACGGGATGACGGGGATACACCGCCTGCACTTGCGGCCAGACAAAAGTCAGCAGCGTCAGCACATCCATGCGGTGCATGCCCTGGCCCTGAGGCGAGGCGACGGTGACTTCGGTTTCCCCAAGCCGCGTGCGACGGCTACCGAGGTGGCCGGCGAGCATCCAGCCCGTGGGCCGGTCGAACAAGCGAGAAACGTTATCGACCCGGAATTTGTTCTTGCCGATTCGCGGCCAAGCCGTTTCAACGCTTTTCCAGCCGGTGGGCAATTCGAATTCAAGGCGTGAAACCAGCTCAATGCCATCCTGCTGATCGAGTTTGGCCGCCGGCACCAGATCGTCGCCGCGCATCAGCGCCCACGTTGGCGTCATGCGCGTATCGAAGCTGCCGCTCTTGCGCCCTTGGCTGATGCGTACGCGGTAGGTCAGGCTGGCCTTGTCGGCGGCCGGACGCCAGACACCACGGGCCTGCTTGCCCGGCGTGAACTGCCATTGGCCGTCGGCCTTGAAATCGCTGTATTGGCTACCGTCGCCCAGGTCAAAATCCAGGCTGCGTACTGCCGAACCCTGGGCCAGGGTCAGTCGCACTTCAGCCTGATCGCTTTGCGGCAACAGGCGCACGTGGTAATCCAGATCAACCTTCTTCACCGCCCACACGGGTGAACTCAGGGCCAAAAGCCCAAAGGCCAACGCCAGCCGCAATCCCACAGCCATACACACTCCTTGTGGCGAGCGAGCTTGCTCGCGCGAGGCTGCGTAGCAGCCCTGAATTCTAGTAATCACTACCCATTTTGTGAGTGGTAATTAACCCGCCCGAAAAATCAGATGGTCTTCCCAATCGTCTTCGGCCACGCTGCCTTCGGCGAGCATGCGCCCGGACTGGGAAATTCGCGCGTGATGCACCGCATCGCGATCACCGCACACCAGGTGGTGCCAAAGCGGCAGGTCCTTGCCTTCGCTGACCAGTCGATAGCCGCAGGTCGGCGGCAACCATTTGAACTCGTCAGCCTTACCCGGCGTGAGCTGGATGCAGTCGGGGACGAAATCACGGCGGTTCGGGTAATCGGTGCACTGACAGGTTTTCAGGTCCAGCAGTTTGCAGGCGATACGCGTGTAGTAGACGCTGTTGTCGTCTTCATCTTCGAGCTTTTGCAGGCAGCACAGGCCACAGCCGTCGCACAGCGATTCCCATTCCTCTTGATCGAGTTGATCGAGGGTTTTGCGTATCCAGAACGGTTCGACTTTGGCGGCCATGGCTCAAGCATCAACATCAGGTGGTGAAAAGGCCGCCAGTCTAGTGCCAAGGCCCTTGTGGGCCAAGCGTTGGCGACTGCCGGTAGAAGGAGCTTGTCAGTTATTGCGCCGCCCAGTAGGGTTTTGCGTCGCCCCTTTCTTTCAAACGTAGCAAGGAATCACTTGATGAGCGCTAATCCACGCGTTGCCGACTATGCCATCCACCCTCAGTTCACAGACCGCTGGTCGCCCCGCGCCTTTACCGGCGAAAGCATCCCGGAAGAAACGCTGCTGAGCTTCTTCGAAGCCGCGCGCTGGGCGCCATCGGCGTACAACTCGCAGCCTTGGCGGTTTCTGTATGCGCGTCGCGACACGCCGAACTGGGAGCGTTTCCTGGGCCTGCTGAATGAGTTCAACCGCGGCTGGGCGCAGCACGCCTCGGCACTGGTGATCGTGATCTCGAAAACCACCTTCGCGGTACCTGGCGCCACCGAAGAAACCCCGGCCTTGTGGCACACCTTCGACACCGGTTCCGCTTGGGGCCATCTGGCGCTGCAAGCGAGCATCAGCGGCTGGCACACCCACGGCATGGCCGGTTTCGACCAGGACCTGACGCGCAAGGAGCTGAACATTCCTGAGGGTTATGCGCTGCACGCAGCGGTAGCGGTGGGCAAACTGGGCGACAAGGCGACACTGGCGGAGTACCTGCAAGCGCGTGAAGAGCCAAGCCCACGTCGTCCGCTGAGCGAGTTGGCCGCCGAAGGCGACTTCACCCTCTAAGCCACACCGAAGATCTACTGTAGGAGCCGAGCTTGCTCGCGATGAGGCCATCACATTCAACATCATCGTTGACTGTGAGATCGCCATCGCGAGCAAGCTCGGCTCCTACAGGTTCATAGGGTGAATTCAATACCCGCGATTGAAATCCACTTCCCCGCGCAACGCCTCACCCGCCTGATACGCCCGCAGGTTCTCGACAAACAGGTTCACCATCATCGATGGCGAGGTCGGTGCCGAGCTGTGGCCGGTCAGCAGCAGGCCCCAGGCGGTCCAGAACGGATGACGTTGCGGTAGCGGCTCCTGACGGCAGACGTCAATCACGGCACCGGCCAGATGCCCTTCTTTCAAGGCCTCCACCAGGTCCGCATCGACCACCGCCACGCCACGCCCGACGTTGATGAACAACCCGGTCGGCTTGAACTGCTTGAACAGCGCCGCGTCATACAGGTCGTGGGTGTTGGGTGTATTGGGCAGCAGATTGATCACGTAATCCACTTCACCCACCAGACGCGGCAGATCAGCCAATGCCCCGACTTCGATAAACGGCGCCTGCTCGCGGGCTTCGCTGGCGATGCCGTACAACTCGACGCCAAACGGCAGAAGAAACTGCGCCACGGTCTGGCCGATATCACCGGTACCAACGATCAACACTTTGCGGCCAGCCAGGCTTTGGCCCTGGCGACTGTCCCACTTGCGCTCGACCTGGCTGACCAGCCGCGGCAGCACTTCGCGCTCGTGGCCGAGCATGTAGGTCAGCACGTATTCGGCCATGACCTGACCAAAAATCCCCACCGCCCGAGTCAGGCGATAGTGACGTGGCAAGCCGTCGGCCAGCAGCGGCGTAATGCCCGCCCAGGTCGATTGCAGCCATTGTGGCTCGTGGCCCTGACGCAGCAAGGTCGCCAGCAAGTCCGGCTGACCGAGCCAGATCGGACAATCAGCGGCCTGGCTGGCCAGTTCGGCGGAGTCGCCGCTGGTCAGCACTTCCAGGTCGGGCGCTGCTTGACGCAACAGCTGGGCGTACACAGGGTGGTCGTGTTCAGCAATCAGAACGCGCATGGTTCAAACCTTTCAAAAACAGAGCAGTCGGCCGCCAATGGAGTAACGCTCCATCGGCCTGGCCATCGCCAAAATCATTCCAGTGTTTCATAAAGGCTCTGAACAGAGCCTGTCTGCCGGTCACATCGGGTCGTTGCGGCGCAGCAATTCTTCCGGCAAGTGTTCGATGTATTCGTCTTCGGCCGGCGGCATTTGCAAGTGGTAACCCTGCTTCTCAAGGTTTTCCAGTACCACGGTGATGTCCTCGCGCGACAGTTTGCGCTCCGGGGTCAGCACCAGGTCGAAGGCGTGATGCGGTTTGCCGAAGGCGGCCATCAGACTTTCCGGGACGCGCTCCAGTGCATCGCTTTTGAGCACATAGAGGTACATCTCGTTTTTCTTCAAGCTTCGATAAATGGAACAAATACGCTTCAAGGCTGTTCTCCGGCGGTGGCCAGGCTGTCGAGCAGCGCCTGGCCCATCAATTCGCGGCGCCAGCCACGCAGCGAATCAGGCAATTGGTAGGGGCCGTTGGGGTAGCCGCTCTTGAGCAGCGCTTCCAGGGTTTTCTTGCGCAGCATCAGCTCCGGCGCAATGTTCAGGCGCTCGGCTTCGGCCTGGCCGATCGCACGCAGCTGTTTGACCAGTGCGGCGGCGTCCACCGGCAAAGGCTCCGGCACTGCTGGCGGCCATTGATCTGGCGACACACTGCCAGAGCGTTTGATCAGATCAAGCAGAAACTCGCCGTCCTGACGCACGGTGCGCGGGTGCATGTCTTCGATTTTCGCCAACGCGCCAAGGTTGTCCGGCTGAGTCCGCGCCAGCGGCCACAGGGAATGCTCCCGCACGATGCGGTTGCGCGGCAGATCACGGGCGCGGGCTTCGCGCTCGCGCCAGGCACACAGTTCACGCAATACGGCGAGCTGGGCGCGGGAAAGCTTCCAGGCCAGCTTGGCTTCGCGATAGACCTCATACGGATCAACTTCACGGCGCAGGTTGGCCACCAGCTCGGCGCCGTCTTCCAGGACCCAGGCGTACTTGTCGTCAGACAGTTTCGGACGCAGCTGCACAAAAACTTCCGCCAAGTGCAAGGCATCTTCGGCGGCGTAGCTGATTTGGGTGTCGGAAAGTGGACGTTGTAGCCAGTCGGAACGGGTCTCGCCCTTGGGCAGGTCGATGCCGAGCACTTCCTGCACCAGCCGCGAATAGCCCATGGAAAAACCGAGGTTCAGGTAAGCGGCGGCCAACTGGGTGTCGAACAGCGGCACTGGCAGGCTGCCGGTCAGGCGCAGCAGGACTTCGAGGTCTTCGCTGCACGCATGGACGACTTTGACCACGGCCGGGTTTTCCAGCAACGCGGCCAGCGGCTGCCAGTTGTCGATGCTCAGCGGGTCAATCAGGTAAGCGCGTACGCCATCGCCGATCTGCAGCAGGCCTGCAATCGGATAAAAGGTGTCGACCCGCATGAATTCGGTGTCGAGGGCAACGAATGGCAGCTGCTGCCACTCAGCGCAAAACTGACCGAGG
Organism: Pseudomonas sp. BF-B-26; assembly: GCF_019956495.1. NCBI lineage: Bacteria > Pseudomonadati > Pseudomonadota > Gammaproteobacteria > Pseudomonadales > Pseudomonadaceae > Pseudomonas > Pseudomonas sp. BF-B-26. The sequence continues at coordinate 43,559 of NZ_JAHBDP010000057.1, forward strand.
CTATCGTTGTCGCGAATCCAGTGAATATCGATGGCCACACGGCTCTCCCTTGAAGAATGGCGCGCAGTATATATCGCCCCCGGCGATTTCCTCGCATCCACTGAACAAGAGCTTTAGCGAAAATGCCTGCCGAACAGCAAGAAATGTCTGATAAGCGGAGACTAGCCGGCCTTACGCAGTACGTAGACGCGCATCCGCGCACAGCCGGGCAGGAAGTCCTGATGACTGAGCAAGCGCAAACCTGCGCGCTTGAACTCGGCTTCCACCTCGGCCTTGCTGACCAACGGTCGGACCGGAACGCCCTGTACATCTATGCGCCGGCCTTTGAAATGAGCATCGACCCGTACCGCCACAATCACCGTATCGCGACTGACCCGATGGAATTCCTTAAGCATGGCCAAACGATGCTCAGGGCAGGCGATGTGTTGAAACAGTTGCATGCAAAAAATGCAGTCAACCGCATTCGCCGACAAGCCAATGGTGAACGCTGAACTCTGAAAGGTCTTGACCCGTTCCAGCAAGTTCTGCGGATGGTGGGTGCGGGCATGATCGAGTATGTCCTGCGACGGGTCGGCCGCGAGAATCACCCGGTTTGCATGCTCAGCCAGTACCGGCCAGTAGCGCCCGACACCGCAGGCCAAATCAAGCACCAACCCCGGTTCGCCGGCAGCCTTGAGCGCATTGCGCACCAGTTGCTCGTCACGCCAGAACGTCAACCGCCCGGCCAGGCCACGGGGTCGCGGCTGAAGACAGACGCGGGCGTGCTCCTGATCGTAGCGCCGGGCGATCTCAAGCTCGATGGCGGATGGGGATTGAGCAGACATGTGCAATGGTTCTCGGGGGAAAAACGCTAACCGGCCGCAGGTTAGCGACCGGTGCGTGGAAAAAAGGTTGAAGCACTCACTCTTTGGCCAACACACCGTCGGTCACCGCACCGCGACACCCGGCAAACATATCCAGGTCCTGGTTGTAGACCTTGCTCTTGACCTCCAGCAAACCGAGCATCGAATGGAACAGGTTGTCCTGGCTCAAGGGTTTTTCGCGGCTCTGTTGCAGGCAATTAGCGTCCACCGAGTACGACTTTTGATAGCTGTCGGAAAACCAGGCCAGCATCGCGACATGTTTTTGTTGTTCCGGCGCCAGCATGTAAGGCGTGCCATGCAGGAACAAGTTGTACTCACCCAGGGATTCGCCGTGGTCCGACAGATAGAGCATCGCGGTGTCGACTTTACCCTGATTGCTACGCAACAAATCGATCAGGGTGGACAGCACGTGGTCGGTATACACCAGGGTGTTGTCGTAGCCATTGACGATACTTTCGCGGCTGCAATTGTTCAGGGCGTTACTTTCACAGACCGGGGTGAAGCGCTCGTATTCTTTCGGGTAGCGCTTGAAGTATTCCGGACCGTGACTGCCCATCTGGTGCAACACCAGTACCGTGTCTTTATTCAGGGTATCGATGAAGTGCTGCAAACCCTGCAGCAGGATTTCATCGCGGCATTCGCTATTGGCGCACAGTACCGGGTCTTTCAGGTTACTGACGTCGTCGAGGGTGACCCGATCGCACGTGCCTTTGCAGCCCGATTGGTTATCGCGCCAGATCACATCGAGACCCGCGCGCTTGAGCACGTCCAGCAGGCCTTCCTGGTTTTTTGCCTTGCTGGCGTTGTAATTCTTGCGGCCCATGTCGGAGAACATGCACGGCACCGACACCGCTGTTTCCGTCCCGCAGGAATGAACATCGGTAAAAGCGATCAAGCCAGCTTCTTTACTCAGTTTGGGCGTGGTGTCACGGTCATACCCCAGGATGCCGAAGTTCTCGGCCCGGGCACTTTCGCCCACCACCAGTACGGTCAGTGATTTGCGGCCGTGGGTTCGCAAGGCGGGATTTCGCTGGGCATCTTCGCCCAGCGTGACGAAGGGTTGCCGCGCAGAGACGACCTGCTCACGCAGATAGCCGGCCGAGGCACCGATGTAGTTGCTCGGCACCACCATCAGGCGCAACTCATGGTGATTGCGAAACAATGAGGACAAGCCTTGATAGTTAACCAGTGCGACCCCCCCGATCACAGCAACCGATGCGACACTCACGAGAATTTTACTGAGTAGCTCACGGTGCCAGCGACGGTAACTAACCGGCGTCTTCCATAACAAAAAGGACGGCAAAACACCGAGCAAAACAATATAAACAAGCAACTTGATCGAGAGTAAGTCACGCACTTCCGTCGCATTGGTTTGCGCAAAGTTACGCAACATCCCGGTGTCAATCAAAACACCGTATTGGGCCATGAAATACGCCACCCCGGCGCTGATCATAAAGATCAGGGTCAAGACCGGTTTGAGCACAGGCCGGAACGCCAGTAGGGTCAGCACAATGTTGAAGGCAGCCAGAATCATCAAGCCGAACGCCACGCGCATGACGATGCCTTGGCCGTCAGATGACGTGATCTCAAACAGGTGTTGCCAGAGAACAAGGTTGCAGCCCGTTAATAGGAAGGCACTGGCAATCAGTGTTACCCACTCGGGCCGCACGGCTTTAATCTTCAACATTATGATCGGTTGTTCCTGAAAAGAAGCGCCTTCGGCAAATGTGAAAATTTCATTTACCGTGACAGCACTAATTTTAGTCAGCCAACCATCAATATTTTGTGAAAAAGAAGCCAACGATTGGTTGGCTCATGGCGTTGGGCCAAAATCTCTAACTTATTTGAGAACGATTCAGGTTCTGTTCAGGCTTGATGCAAATACCAGCGCCAATCCTGCTCGCCGACCTCGCCCATGAACTGTCGATACTCGGCTCGTTTTACCGCCAGGTATACACCGAGGAATTCACTGCCGAACGCTTCCCGTGCCCAGCTCGAACCTTCCAGCGCTCGTAACGTGGTCAACCAGTCAGTCGGCAACAGTTCCGTGGCCTGGGCGTACCCATTGCCCTCCACCGGCGCGCCAGGATCGAGTTGTTCGCGAATACCGCGATGGATCCCGGCCAGAATCGCCGCGGCCGCCAGATACGGGTTGGCGTCGGCGCCACAGATGCGGTGTTCGATATGCCGGGAAAACGCCGGCCCGCCGGGCACGCGCAAACTCACGGTGCGATTGTCCACGCCCCACGTAGGTGCCAGCGGCGCATAGCTGTTGGTTTGAAAGCGACGGTAAGAGTTGGCGTTCGGACAGAACAGCAGCAACGAATCGAGCAAGGTGCTGAGCATCCCGCCGACCGCCTGTTTGAGCAGCGGCGTGCCGTCCGCAGCTTCGCTGGCGAACAGGTTGTTGCCCTCCTTGTCCGCCAGGCTGACGTGCATGTGCATGCCAGTGCCCGCCAGGTCATCGAACGGTTTGGCCATGAAGCACGCCGTCATCCCGTGCTTGTGCGCCACGCCTTTGACCAGTCGCTTGTAGCGCACCGCTTCGTCCATCGCCTGCAAGGCATCGGTGCGGTGTTCGAGGGTGATTTCCACTTGCCCCGGCGCGTATTCGGAAATCGCCGTGCGCGCCGGAATGCCCTGCAGTTTGCAGGCGCTGTAGAGATCGGCCAGAAACGGCTCGATCTGTTCCAGTTCACGCAATCCGTAGACTTGAGTCCCTCGCGGCCGTCCGCCATCGACATCCCGCGCCGGTTGCGGTCGACCGTTGCTGTCGCGCTGCTGATCCAGCAGGTAGAACTCCAGCTCTGCCGCCATCACCGGGTAATAACCGTCGGCCTGCAAGCCTTCGATAACTTTCGCCAGCAGATGCCGTGGATCGGCAATCGTCGCGGGCATGCCCTCCTTCGGGTGCATGCTGACCTGCACCGCCGCCGTAGGAATCAGCCGCCACGGCATGCGCGTCAAACTGCCGCTGATCGGGTACGCCCGGCAGTCGATATCGCCAACGTCCCAGACCAGGCCGGAGTTTTCCACGTCATCGCCGTTGATGGTCAGGCCAAGAATGGTGCTCGGCAAGGGCCGCCCGCTTTCGTACACCGCCAGCAGTTCATCGCGGTGCAGCAACTTGCCCCGCGGTACACCGTTGTTGTCGAGGATGAACAACTCGAACATCTCGATATCCGGGTTCTGTTCCAGAAAGGTCAGGGCTTCTTGCTTGGAGGCGAAAGATGTCGTGGCAACACTCATGGGAATTCTCTTATTTCCGCGTCAGGCAAACGCACAGGCGTCGCCGCTTTGATCCCGGCGCATAGCGCGGGACCTGTAAGAACAATCAACGGGAAATGCAGGAATCCGGTGGGCGCGCGTGACGGCAGTGCCACAGCGCCCAAAAGGCTAATTCGCAGGGAAGTGCGACGGGACAACCGTCCATAGAAAAAACCACAGGAAACAGATGAGCTGCAGCGTCACACGGGTAGATAAGCCGTTAAATCGGGATTTGAAGAACTTTGGTTGCGATACGACTAAACAATCAACCTCCAAAACACCACTATCCAATGTGGGAGCGGCGGTTCGACGATTCGACGATTCGACTTGCTCGCGAAAGCGGCGTGTCAGCCACATGAGTAGCGACTGACACACCGCTTTCGCGAGCAAGCCCGCTCCCACAGGGTTCAATGTCGCGGCAGAAGTATTTAATTTCTAAATACTGCTCCGGACTTTCTGATTTGCGGCCCGCAGGCCTCGCGCGCCTAATCGGCTCCTTGTCATTCAAGGTCCGATAGATGGAAAACGTTCGCGTAATCTCCCGCCCCGCCCTCTGGCTGATGTTCAGCATCATTCTTGTCGCCCTGAACCTGCGACCGTCCATGGCCGCCGTCGGTCCTTTGCTGTCGGCGATTCGCGGCGACATTGCACTGAGTTTCAGCCTGGCCTCGTTGTTGACCATGCTGCCAGTGATGGCAATGGGGCTGGCGATGTTCTTTGGGCTGGGCGTCAGCCAACGAATCGGCGAACAACGCACCGTGGTGCTCTCGCTGCTGATCATCGGCGTGGCCACGGTATCGCGGTTATTCCTCGATTCGGCGGCCGAACTGATCCTCAGCGCCGTGCTGGCGGGTATCGGTATCGCGCTGATCCAGGCGTTGATGCCGGCGCTGATCAAATCCCGCTTCAGCGACAACGTTGCCGTCTGCATGGGGCTCTACGTCACGTCGATCATGGGCGGCGCAGCGATTGCGGCGTCGTTTGCGCCGCTGGTGATGATCCGCACTGGCAGCTGGCGCGTAGGCCTGGCGATCTGGGCGGCACTGGCGCTGGTAGCGCTGCTGTTGTGGTGCGTGCAACGTGAAAGGCTGCCGGCGCAGACTGCTCAGGCGCAGCGCAATGGCTCCTTCTTCGGCAATTCCCGCGCCTGGCTGCTCGCAATCTTCTTCGGCCTGGGCACGGCGTCCTACACCTGTGTATTGGCCTGGCTGGCGCCGTACTACGTGGAAAAGGGTTGGAGCGAACAAAACGCCGGGTTGCTGCTGGGTTTCCTGACCGCCATGGAAGTGTTGTCCGGCCTGCTGACACCGGCCATCGCCAACCGCAGCCGTGACCGGCGCGTGGTGCTGGTGGTGTTGCTGGCGCTGATCATGGCCGGTTTCTGCGGGCTTGTTCTCAGTCCGCAACACCTGGCTCTGTTATGGCCATGTCTGCTGGGGCTCGGCATCGGCGGACTGTTCCCGATGAGCCTGATTGTGTCCCTGGATCATCTGGACAATCCCCAGCGTGCCGGTGGCCTGACCGCGTTCGTGCAAGGCATCGGCTACCTGATCGCCGGTCTCTCGCCGCTGATTGCCGGGTTGATCCGCGATCAGCTCGGCAGCTTCGAATGGGCCTGGTGGTCACTGACCGGCGTCATGGCACTGATGATCCTGATGGTCTTGCGCTTCGATCCGCGGCATTACGCCCAACACATTCACTGACCCGGAAACCCCACCATGAAACACACCGGTTTCGCCGCCGCTCACGTCGGCATGTTGCTCTGGGCACTGTTGATCGCTGCATCGTTTTCTGCGGCAGCACAGGTCAGCCAAGCCATCGACCCGATCCTGCTGACCGGTTTGCGCCTGCTGTTCTGCGCCCTGGTATTTTTGCCGCTGCTGCTGTTCAAGGGCGATACCGCCATGACCGCCCGCGGACTGTTCGGCCATGCCGTGCTCGGCTTGCTGCTGGCGGTGTATTTCGGCTCGCTGTTCGAGGCACTGCGCTATACCTCGGCGGTCAACACCGGGACGATGTTCACCTTGGTGCCACTGCTGACATTGCTGTTCGAAGCCGTTTTGATGCCCGACAGCCACCTGAAACAACGGGTGCTGCCGATGCTGATTGCCGCTGCCGGGGCCGTGTTACTGGTTTTGAAAGGCGCAGGCCCTGGTGAGCTGCCTTCGCTGTATGCAGTGTCGGTGTATGGCATCGGTTGCCTGGCGATGGCGCTCTATTCGCCCCTGAGTCAACGGCTCAAGACTCGCAGCCTCAAGGGTCGCGGCCCGGTGGGCATGACGTTCTGGAACATGCTGTTCGGCGCGCTGTTTCTGCTGACATTCTGTGGGTTCAGCGGCGGCTGGCGATCGGCGTCATTGCTGACCGTGAGCGATTTCTGGTGGCTGATTTACCTGGCGGTGTTCGCCACGCTGGCGACCTTCTGGCTGCTGCATCGGGCCATCGGCGTTATCGCCCCCTCCTCGGTCATTTCCTACATTTACCTGAGCACACTGTTTCTTACATTGTTTCACTGGTTCTGGTTACGTCAGTCGCCACTGTCGCTGGAAATCATTGGCGCGCTGCTGGTCGGAGTCGGTATGTGGGCACTGCTGATGTCCAGTCGTCGAGGGGTGCCTGCAGCCGTTCAGGACTGAAGCCCTCTGGAATTGCCCCACAACTTTCCATGAAAACGCCTACAAGGCATTCTCCTGGCACCATCGTTCCGTTAGGATCACTCGCACACGTTTGCGCACAGTCAGCGCAAGGAGCACAGCGAGACGAACGGATGTTGAACAGTAACTTGCTTAGAAAGCTCGATATGCAGGACCTCATGGTGTTTATCGCCGTGTATGAGCAAAGCAGCGTCAGCGGTGTATCCGAGGCGCTCTGCGTCAGCCAGTCCACCGTGAGTTACTGCCTGAAAAAGCTGCGCACCAGTTTCGAAGACGAACTGTTCATCAATACCCGCGCGGGTATGCGCCCCACCTACAAAGCCAGCACCATGTACGCCCACGTGCTGAAGATCCTGGAAAGCATCAACCTGTGTCACGCCGGTGCGCCAGCATTCGACCCCACCCTGCAACCCGTCACCTTCAATATCTGCGCACCGGAATACTTCGAGCAGTTGATCCTGCCGCGCCTGTTGAAAAGCTTCGATTTCGCCGACCTTCCAGTCATGGTCAACATGCACAAGTTCGAAACCGACATCCCGGCCGACGAACTGCGCGACGGCAGCCTCGACCTGGTGATTTGCTTCGGCCCGAACTTTCATCGCAGTCACGGCGATTTCAAATCCCGGATGCTGCTGGAGGACGACCTGGTCTGTGTCTTCGATAAACGTGCCACACCGCCGGAGCCGCGTTTAAGCCTGCAAGCCTTTGTTGAACGCCGGCACGTATTCCCGACACCCTGGACCTCCACCACCAACATGGTCGACGGCTGGCTGGCGCAGCAGGCGCAAAAACGGCAGATCGTCGCGCGCTCCAACAGCTACAGCGCGGCACTGAAGATGATCACCGGCACCGACTTCATCCTGACCCTGCCTCGGCGTATCCAGCAATTGCTGGCCAACGATGCGATCTTCAATCATTGCGAAGCGCCCAACGGCTTGCCGGGTTTCAGCCTCGACATGCAGTGGAGCCAGAATGTCGATCAGGACAGCGCCAACACCTGGCTGCGCGAGCAAGTGGTCAAGGCCTGCACCGAGCAGGAAATGGCCTGAAACTCAGTGGCTGATGGCAATCTTGGTGTAGGACTCTCGATCGATGTCGAGGATTTCCACGGCCAGCTGGACTTCAATGTCCTTCGGCCATTCACACAGCTCCTGCACCACCGCCAGCAAACTTTCGGACAACTGCTGCTTGATCTGCGGCGAACGACCGCTCAACAGCGCCAGTTTTACATGCACAAAGGCTCGCTCGCCTGACACCGTGCCGACCTTGAACGTCTCAACCTTCACCGCTCGGCTCTTGATGTCGTATTCGGCAGCGAACTGACCGGAAGCCACCAACGTATTATTGAGCCGGATCAACGCCACGTCGGCATTGAGCTCGGGCAGGTTGGCGGTGTATTCCATGTGCAGGTGAGGCATGACTGAGCTCCTGAATTAATGGCGGGACGGAATCAAAGATGAAGACGGTTTTCCTAATGCTCCGTACTCTACTATCGTTTCCAGATCAGGTCTGAAATTAGAAGTGTGCCGTTAATTGATCATGACGCTGAAACAGCAAGCGTCCTCTCCCGCAGTGAGGAGGTAACCCGGAAAAGCCTGAATCAAGGATTGAACACTATGAATCGTCTATACGCCTCAATGGCCCTGTCTGTTATTTCTTTCTGCGCGCACGCTCTTGACCCTGACGAAGAAAGCCAGGAAGGAGCCCCTAGTGCAAACTTCGATTACCTCGCTTATGCCGTCACTTGGCAGCCGACATTTTGTCTGCTGAAGCCCGCCACAGCCGGATGTAACAAACCTAAAAACGTTTTTTACACGCACGGCATCTGGCCGTATTACAACAGCACCGCTCAATCGGCCAATCGCCACCCCTCTTCCTGCATCAAATCCGCAGGATGTAATCAGACTGAAGTCGCTTGCGAACTATCAACAACAGTCCAGGCGCAGGCCCAGGCCGACAATCGTTTTTCTGAAATTGTCACCGAGTCGCCTGAATACCTGATGAAACACGAATGGCAAAAACACGGCACCTGTTATGGCACCAGCCAACGGGAATACTTCGAAGATTTCGTGAGGTTGCGCGACGCCGTCCACTACAGTCCAGAGTTCAACCAATATCAGGGTAAATCCCTTGATCTGGAAAAGTTAAAAACGCTGTTCCCGTCCAACACCTCATTTCGTTGTGCGAGCTTAGGCGGCAAACAGTATCTATTCGAAGTATTTTTCCTGATCGATAGGCAGGGGCAGCCTTACACTCAGGACAACAAGCTGCAAATCGGAGAAAAGTGTCAGTTGCAGGAAACCCATATCCCGTCGGCTTGATCACTTGCCTCCCGATCCGAGCGAGTTCCGGCTCGCTCGTCACCTGCCCCGCCCGGCAAGATTCAGATCCGCGACCCAGGATGCTCACTCATGAACGCCTCCAGCCGCGACCTCAACCAGCGCTCGGCCGGGTCGGTATCGACATGGCTGAGCCAGACCATCGACAGATCCAGGGTCGGCGTCTTGAACGGAAACGGTTCCTTGAACAGCTGGCCGGACGCGGCCATCGCTTCGGCGGCGTAGTCCGGCAGGCTGGCGATCAGATCGGTCCCAGCAAGCAAGGCCGGCAACGAGCTGTATTGCGGCACGGAAAGGACGACTTGGCGCGTGCGACCAATCTCCGCCAGCCACTCATCGGCGTAACCACTGACATTGGCGGTGTGGGAAACCAGCACGTGCGGTCGTGCGCAATATTCATCGAGCGTCAACGGTGTGTCCGATGCGTCCGCGCGCAAAATGCTCGGCAGGATGTGCCGCAACAACTTGCGCTTGGCGTTGGCCGGCAGCCCGCGAGTCTGGCTGATACCAACGGTGATATCGCCGGACGCCAGCAAATCCGGAATCCGCCAGTAATCGACATGCTGCACCACGAACACCACCTTGGGTGCTTCCTGGCGCAAGGCACGCAGCAATGGCGGCAGCAGGCCAAACTCGACATCGTCCGACAGCCCGATACGAAAGGTCATGGTGCTGCTGGCGGGGTCGAAATCATGGGTCAGGCTCAATGCCACCGACAACGAATCCAACGCCGGCGACAGGTGCAGAATAATCTCCTCGGCCCGTGCCGTCGGCTCCATGCGATGGCCGACGCGAATGAACAGCGGGTCGTTGAACATCGTGCGCAAGCGATTGAGCGCCGAACTGATGGTCGGCTGGCCGAGAAACAACTTTTCAGCCACCCGGGTGACGTTGCGTTCGAGCATCAGCGTTTCAAACACCACCATCAGGTTGATGTCGGCCTTGCGTAGTTCGTTACGATTCATCCACTGACCCCGCTCCCAAATCTGATGACAGTTTAGGTAGCTGTCGCAATCGGCGTCTATGCGACTCAAGCAGTTTGTGTTTAATCCGCAATCCGGCAGCGGCACTCATAACCATGAGACCGCCCGTTGAAACGAAGCTGCTCTGGCTGAGCAGCTTCACCACCTGAAGCCTAGATTTCCTTGACCGGGGTCTGATCATGGGTCCCTTTGATCAAACTGATGGCATGCACACAATCAGACTTGTTGACGTAAGCCTCCCCACTGGCAATCGTTTCATGGTTACCCGCCCTCAAACGCCACCGCCATTGACCTTTGCCGGTCTGTGCGATGCCACGGGTTTGCCTGTAAATCTCGAAATACATTGCTCGCTCCTTGCGATTGCTGATGACCGCAGATCAGTGATCTGCGAAACGAGAGTAGATGAGGATTTTTTGCAGCAGGGTCTTTCAATGTCAGGGGATGTTTCGCAGATTCAGCCTTGATTGGCGGGACGACCAACAGATTCGGGGGGCGGTAAATTGGGTGACTGCGCTGAGTAACTTTTCCCTTGAAGAGGCATATTTTTCTTACGCTGCGATGCTATCTGGTCCGACGCAAAAACGCTGATTCAAGCCGTTGGTGATCGCCCGACAATACATGCCTTACAGACTGTTCAGTGATTTTTCTGCTGAGTTGAATCGTCAGCTGACAGGGTCAAAGGCTGTTCTTCCATCACCACGGCATCTTCCTCAAGGTCGGTTTGAGGTTGAGCCGCTACCGTGGTGGTGACTGGGACAGGATGGGGCAGGAAAACCCGCACAAGCCTTTCAATCAGTGAAAGGATTCCATAGGTGACGAAGCCAAAGATCAGTCCAACCACCAAAATGCTCAAAGGGTGCATCTGCGCTGCATCGGGGCTTTCCAACATGTAGCTGAAAGCCTGAACAGCAACAGCCAGGCATGCCGCAAATGCTGCCACCAGCTTCACAAACACCCAAATCCGTCGCCATCTGTTCATGCATTCCCCCGTCATCCGGTGATTTGCCCTGTATTGCATGATAGCTAATGACCAGGGTTACACCGTAAGCCAGAACGAACTGATGTGGGATCGGCGCAATCTGTTTGATCGAAATCACTCATCGATACAGCGTATCTTGGCGGAGGTAGCGGCAACGCGGCTGCGGGGGTGCGAGGCGCTAGATGCCTGTGCCAAACAAGGATTTCGAGGCTCATGATGAAAACCACCGACAAGTCAGATGGCACTTCGGTTACTGCGCCAATCAAGAAAACGTCAACCGGCAACGTTTGGCGCACCATGCCTGGCGGCATCTGGGCGCTGGGCTTCGTCTCGATGCTGATGGACATCTCCTCAGAGATGATCCATGCATTGTTGCCGCTCTACATGGTCACCGTACTGGGGACCTCTGTTTTGGCCGTGGGTCTCATCGAAGGCATAGCCGAGGCTACGGCCTCGATCACCAAGGTATTCTCCGGGGCACTCAGCGATCGATTGGGCAAGCGCAAACTGCTCGCGGCGTTGGGCTATGGGTTGGCGGCACTGTCCAAACCGATCTTTCCTTTGGCGGGCTCGCTGGACTGGCTGATCGGGGCTCGCTTTATCGACCGTATTGGCAAAGGTATTCGCGGCGCCCCGCGCGATGCGTTGGTGGCCGATATCACGCCGCCCGCGATACGGGGCGCAGCTTTCGGCCTGCGGCAAACGCTGGATACCGTTGGTGCATTCCTGGGGCCGTTGCTGGCGATCGGGTTGATGTGGCTAACCGCGAACCACTTCCAGACAGTGTTCTGGGTGGCCGTCATCCCGGCCTTCCTTGCCGTCGCGGTGCTGCTGGTGTTCGTTCATGAACCCAAAGCAGTGGAAGGGACGCACCGGGTGCGTGCGCCTTTGAGCCGGCGGGAATTAGCCCGACTGGGCGCTGGTTACTGGTGGGTGGTGGGTGTCGCTGCGGTGTTCACCCTGGCGCGTTTCAGCGAAGCCTTTCTGATACTGCGCGGCCAGGCCGTCGGGCTCGCGCCGATGTGGGCGCCAGCGGTGCTTGTCCTGATGGCGGTAGCGTACTCACTGTCAGCCTATCCCGCCGGGGCCTTGTCTGATCGTGTCAGCCGCGTGGCGGTACTCGGTGCAGGTCTGATATTGCTGATTGCTGCCGACCTGACGCTGGCGTTCGCGCCGGGTATCGGAGGCTTGGTCGTCGGCGTCGTTCTATGGGGGCTGCACATGGGGTTTACCCAAGGGATATTCGCCGCCCTGATCGCCGATTGCGCGCCGGCTGAACTGCGCGGGACGGCATTTGGCATGTTCAACCTGTTGACCGGGTTGGCCTTGCTGCTGGCCAGCGTCATCGCTGGAGCACTGTGGGACACGGTAGGCTTCCAAGGCACGTTCTTGATGGGTGGCGGCTTTGCTGCTCTGACGTTGCTGGGATTGTGGGTGATCCAGGCGAGAGTTCAGGTTCGATAGCAAAGAGCAATATCACCTGTGTTTCGCGAGTAAGTCGTACCGCTCGCCGGCGAAACAGTCGGCAAATTTGCCCTAAACGAAACGCCAGAAACGAAAAAGCCCCTGAAATCTTTAACAATTTCAGGGGCTTAGTCTTATTCAATAATGGCGGAGAGATAGGGATAATACGCCACCTTCTCTACAGCCCTTACACCCCAAGCCCTGCGAAGATCCCGCTTCATTTTGGTACAAAATACTGGTACAAAACAGTATCTCCACCGAAAAAGGCGTGCCCTAGCATGGCAGCGGACAATCTTATCCTCAAAGCGGGCACATGGCACGCCAGATTCGTCATCCCAGAGGACCTACGAGAATATTTCGGGAAGAGTCAGTTTTCCCAATCCTTGAAGACTGGCTCCAAAGCCGATGCTCAAAATCTCAAAATCCCTCACATCAAGCGGTGGAAAGCTGAGATAGAAACGAAGCGAAAATTGCTGCGTGACGAAAGCGGTGATTTAAAGCTGAATATGGATTTTGAAGAGGTTAAAGAAGTAGCCGTGTCGTACATGGCTACAAAGGCGGAAAAAGAAAAGGATTATTTAGCCAAACTGGTAAACGACCTGATCGGCAATGGCGCTGAATTTGGCGAAACCGAATTAGTAATGAAAAGGGATGAACAAAAAGAAAGGGTTATGCACCTTCATATTCAAGGCTATATTTCTGATCAGGAATATGAAGACCTTATAGAAGAGTTTGATGTCTGGTACGTCAAACACAGCATGATCATTGAAAAGGAAGGTAAGTTAGGATTTGAAACCATCGTCGCCGCAGTAAAGTACTTAAACAGATTAACCACTCAGCTTGATTTAAAAATGCTTATGGGAGAACTTTCCGAAACAGATGAGTTCACCATTACAGAGCGAAAAGATGTGGTGGAATCCGCTAAACATTATGAATCACACGCACCTGAAACGCCCTTCACCAAAGCAAACCTAGAAAAGTTTTCAGAGTATCAAAAGAAGATCCGGAAAGTCATTGACAAGACAGTAGACATGCAAGTTAGCCGCTTGGAGAAGATTAACGATTGGCTAAAAAAAGAAAAATTGCCATTGGAACATAAAAGCGTGCGTCTCTACCTTGAGTCGCAAACATCCCTTTCACCTAAAACAAAGAAACAATACGTTTTGGCAGGCAATACATTTTACAAATGGGCAATGAATAACCTTACACGTTTCGAAGCTAAATATCAGAATATGAAACCCCCATTTCAAAACCACGAATTCCCTACATCACGTAAAGGTAAAGCTCAAGTAGAAGCAGAGCGTAAAAATTACACGGTTAAACAAGCCGAAGAAATTTATGCCAAAGCTAAAGAAGTTAAAGGTAAAAACCGGCAACACTTGATGGATGCGATTCGCGTTGGTGCTTTCACAGGCATGAGAATTGAAGAAATATGCCAGCTAGAAATTCAACGAGATTTGGTGGATGACGAAGGTGTTTACTGTATTTCTTTGGATGATGGTAAAACCCGTTCCTCAATTCGTAAGGTGCCGATCCATCCTGATTTACTCCCAATCATTAAGCGTATGAAAGAAAACTCCAAGGATGGGTTCTTGGTGCCCTCCCCGGCTGGAAACAAGTATGGAATTAGGTCAGATTTTTTGAGCAAGGCTTTTGGGCGATTGAAAACTTCGATGGGTTTCAACGAACAGTACGTTTTTCACAGCTTTCGTGGCACGGTAATTACACAGCTCCAACGCGCTGGCGTTGCAGAATTGACCGTCAAATGTATTGTTGGGCATGAAACTGGTGAAGTGACATGGGACATCTACAGTGACGGTGCGTCTCCAGAACAGAAATTTGAGGCGATAAAAAAGTTGAAATATGAATTTGCTGACTAGGTAGAGTATCTTCTATTCATCACTACCCAAAACCCCGCTACCACTGGCTCCGTTCAGCCCACGTCTCAGTATCCAAAAAGACCGGGCTGAAGCGCCTTTTTTTTGTTTTTTGAAACCCTGCATCTACTCATCACACCCGGTAGGCAAATATCCCCGCGCAGCGGAATGCGTCAAATGCTAGATTCTCGAATCGCCCGAGGATCTCTACCAACATGCTCATGCAGTTCCTGACCAGCCTCTTGCCTTCCCTGACACCCGATAACACCAAGATCCATTTGGCACAGCACAACGGGATCGAACACCCAATGGACGTGTACCTGGCTGGTGACTTTGATGAGTGGCAGTCGTGGCAGTCAAGGAAGAATTTCGAGTGCCGATACGTCATCGGCCTTGTTGAGATCCCAGAGTCCAAGAAATGGCTCCTAGCTGGGATCTACGATTCGTTGAAGGTGAAGGAGGTACGCCAAGGCAAGGTCAATCGTGACTACGTTTACGAATACCGCCGTGTGCCAGAGTTCGAAGAGCTGGCGGGACGTTTGGTCTTGGAATACAAAAAACCAAGGGCCAACTACCTGTACCTCAAGACATGCATGCCCACGATGAAGCTGTCCGAAATCCTAGAAAGGAAAATGACCGTGGGGAGATTCCCCGGCTTTAAGGATGTAGACATTAGCTTCCAAGAATTGAAAATCATCGCCAGGGAAGGGATCGTGTCGTGGCAGACTGCTTTGAGCAGCGTTGCAGGCGTTTACCTGATATCCGACCGCACCGGGGGTGAACACCAGCTATATGTAGGCTCTGCCACGGGCACAGGTGGCTTGTGGGATCGTTGGGTGACTTACTCAAAGAATGGGCATGGCGGTAACACCCGAATACGTGACCTTCACCTGAAACGGGGTGAGTCGTTGTCTGAACATTTCAGGTTCAGCATCTTAGAAATTGCCGATAAGCACACTGGCGCAGACGAGATGAAGGATAAGGAAATTCACTGGAAAAAGAGACTATTGACTCGTGACAGTGGATTGAATGGCAACTGACTAGAATACAAAACCTTAAAAAATCATTCATTACTATTGTGAAAGCAATACTTATAAGGAAATATACATGGCAGTTAAAAGCAAGGTAATCCAGGCAGAACCTCAATTTCTTCTACGACCGGAAAACGCCGTCAAAAAATATGAAGCGCTTTTCCTTGAAATTGATTCTGGCCAAATTAAACTGCCGATGTTTCAACGTGAATTTGTTTGGGATAAAGAACAAAGTGCCAAATTAATCGACAGCATTCTCAAAGGCTATCCAATCGGCACGTTCATCTTATGGAAGACCAAGGATACCTTGCGGTCCGTAAAAGACATTGGCAATCATAAGTTACCAGACACGCCTAAAGGGGACTATGCGCAATACATACTGGACGGTCAGCAACGCATCACCTCCCTATATGCTATTCGCAAGGGCATTCGCATAACCAAAGACAAAAAGGAAATTGATTACAAAGATATTTATGTAAATCTTGATTACGATCCTTTGACCGACGAACAGATCGTAACGAGCCAGCAAGAGGAGGACAAAATTTATGTTTCTGTACATGACCTCCTAACCTCGGACGCATTAGACTTCATTGAAGATATCGGAAAAGAAAAAGCCAAGAAATTTCAAGAGTACAAAACTAATTTAACAACCTATGACTTTGCAACGATCACTATCAAAGACTATCCAATTGAAATTGCTTGTGACGTATTTGCCCGGATAAATACAGGCGGTAAACCGCTGACCTTATTTGAAATCATGGTAGCTATGACCTACGATGAAGCTAGGGGGTTTGACCTTGCTTTGAAGTATGAAGAGTTAATTTATGGTAGCGATGAGGTTTCAAAAAGTTTAGTCAGAGCAAAATTTGAAACGATTCCTGCAGCTACAGTGCTTCAGGCTGTCGCAGCCATTGCAGTAGGTAGTATCCGCGCTAAAGATATTTTAAAAATTGGACGTGAGAAGTTCATTACGAATTGGGACCCAATGGTTTCGTCAATGTTTTCTGCGGTTGATTTCATCAGAACAACTCTACACGTTCCAGTATCCCAACTTCTCCCCTATTCCTCATTACTAGTTCCGCTAACTTATTTCTTTTACAAAAATGACAACAAGCGTCCAACTGAAACACAGTCAAAGTTATTGAAGCAATTTTTCTATTGGGTCGGATTGAACTGGCGTTATAGTGGCTCAACCGAAACCAAAATAGCGGAAGACTTGAAAAAAATTGCTCAAATATTAAAGGAGCGCAAACCTAAATACCCAGGGGATGAGCTTACAGTATCTGCTGAAGACATTGCTGAAACCTGGTTCTCTGCGGGTAATTCGTACATTAAAACTATACTTTGTTTACTCGCCTCTCAAAAGCCTAAAAACCTTGACGATAACAGCGACGTGATATTGGATAACTCAAACCTGAAAATTGCGTCCAGCAGAAACTACCATCACTTTTTCCCCAAGGCTTTCGTTAATAAAAATTTCAAAGAGAGCGAACCAAATTTGGTTGCCAATATCACTCTGATTGATTCGGCTTCAAATAATAAGATTCGTGCAAAGGCACCAAGCTTGTATGTGGGAGAATTCGAAGGTACTAATTCAAAACTATCAGCAACATTGAAGTCGCACTTCATTGGTAGCCCAAAAACCTACGGCGTGCTTGATGATGACTATGACAAGTTTATTGACAAACGATCTGCCGCGATTGCTGCTGCTCTCAATGAAGCGCTAAATCCAGAGCTATAAAGCACATAAGGAAGCTGATGCTGGCAGTTGCAAACTGCAAGCACAGCTTCCTAATACCTTTTGGCTCTTTCATCACCATTATGTTCAACATACTGAGAACCTTCACTAAGCAATATCAGATGCGTCGATATTGAACAATTCAACTCTCAATTTCTTTGCCATTTCGGTAGCAGCATTAGTAAAGCCGTTAACTGAAAAAACCGCAAAACGGGTGCATTCATAGTATGCGGCACCAGAATACACTTGCATGACCGCATCAGGTCCAACGGGAGTAGCGTATTTCTTACATTGGATTGCAATTTTTTCTGTGTTTGAAATAGCTATTAAATCGACTCCAAAATCACCCGAAGAAGGCGTGGTGGAAACGGAGTATCCAAAACCTCTATAAAGTTTCTCTACGTGATTTTCAAAACCCAAGCCAACTTGAAGCGTGGAGGGTTGATAGGTTTCCAGAGTTTCCGTCGTATTCATCGCGATATAAACAACTGCCCCCCACCATATCAAGCTATGCGGGTAGTCATAACCAAAATTCTTTTTGAGAATTCTATATATTTTTGCGTAATCAATCTCGCCATTGATGTATGTTATTTTCTGCGAAGAAAAAGCGTTTCTTATCAAGTCAATTTGATTGTATATTTTTACAAAAGCGGACTCAAACCTGCTGACCTCAAGACTTAAAGTGGTGAGTCTAGATATAAATTCATTGACTGCTTCTAAACCACCACTAAATCGAAGTCCATTTGCAATTTCAGCAAAAAGCTCCAGCGCATTAGGCTGGATGAGACGCAAACCGGGTCCATTCTCAACAAATTTTAAAAACCCGTGGATTTCGACCGATG
The DNA here is from genome assembly GCF_019956495.1 of Pseudomonas sp. BF-B-26. NCBI lineage: Bacteria > Pseudomonadati > Pseudomonadota > Gammaproteobacteria > Pseudomonadales > Pseudomonadaceae > Pseudomonas > Pseudomonas sp. BF-B-26. The sequence continues at coordinate 61,596 of NZ_JAHBDP010000057.1, forward strand.
CTAAATCCTGATATCGTTCCTGATTAAGTGGTTCGCCTACGTTCCGATCTTTTGCGTTCTCAGCAACTAAATGCGCAGACCACCATTTATTATTAAGATTACTGTCATCAGACCTACCCTCTTCGGTGAGAAGGTCGATTTCATGCTTAAGATCATCTGCTATTTTTTGGTAGTGAGCTTGCTCATGATAAATATCCGCATCACGAAGCCCTTTAATTTGAATGTCTAATGAATCACGGACAGAATCTAGATAGCTACCAATCCCTTTTAAATAATGAAGCTGTATTTCTCCCGTCTCTTTAAATTCCTCATCCATGAGTTTAGATAAATAAAATGGATCAAGAATCACTGCACATGAATTTCTATTTCCTAGCCCGGTTTCATACGCCATTTTATTTTCCTTCGAATTCATGGTCATTTCGATATTTACAACAGGTGACGATACGTTGCCGTTCAAATATCAAATTCACCTAAAAGCCAGATCCTGAAGGTGGTGCTGAACCCGCGACTTCTTTAGCTAGGGATTTATGCGTGTATGTCAGGCAAAGGTACTTGACGTTCCCACACGGGGCCTCAAGCGTGATAGCGGAATCCGGCTTGTTCCAGCTCAGAGTAGTAGCCTTGATTTCTTGCCCTAGTCCGTTGGTTGCAGTTGAGACGACCGATTTGCCAGCTCCCCATTTATGGGTAAGTCCCGACTCAGCAATAGGATAATTTCTACGGTCGGCCATGAGCATAATCATGTAAAGGCGAAGCTCACCGCTTTTGTCTTTGTCGAAGTGGTAGTCGCCCAATGCAGGACCATAGATTTGCCCAAATGGATCATCCCCAACGCGATGACACACCAGTTTCCCTGCTCTCTGGTCACACCAACCGGCCTTGCCGTCAGGGGTCAACTTTCCATTAATTACGGGAAGAGCTTGAAACTCAGTGAGCTTCATTCCCAACACAGCACCATTGAAGTCGAATTCTTGGGCTTGAGAGGCAGCGCAGAAAAAAATCCATAGAAAAGCGGCTGTGGCCTTGTTCATCCTTGTCGTACCCCTGTTCAAACGCAACGAGAATGGGATAGTACACCCAATTACGTCATCATAGATTTAGGGGCAGAAGGAGAACAGGTGAGGCACATGCCGCCGTTGCGGCGGCATGATAGCTGGTGTTACTTGCTCAACCACGATTCAACGGTGTCTGCACCGAACTTGCTCTTCCATTCTTTCAACTGACGGTGGTTTCCACCTTTGGTTTCGATTGTTTCGCCAGTGTGCGGGTTCTTGTAAACCTTAACCACACGCTCGCGACGGGTTGCTTTGGCAGCTACAGGAGCAGCACCTTTGCGGTTAAGCGAAGCTGGATCGAGAATGGCGATCACATCACGCAGGCTTTTGCCGTACTGACCAAGAAGATTGCGCAGCTTCTCTTCAAATTTGATCTCTTCAGCCAGACCAGCATCACCTTTCAATGCTTCCAACTGAGCCATTTGTTCAGCTAGGTGCTTTTCAAGCTGACGGAATTCTGCAAGCTTCGACATTGCTCATACCTTATAAATTGGTTGTGGTTGGATGATACATGAAATCATTTAAATCTGAAAAGTCGTCAATCCATCTTCACCAGAAAAGGTTTGGATTTGGCTATAAGTTCAAATTTCTTTGCCTTTTCATTCCAAAGCACCACACCATCATTTTGCATCATGTCCGGGCTACCAGCTTTGTAGTAACGCAAATCGCTCATGAAAATTGCATTGCTGTTTTGCCTGTGAGCAACCCCACCATTAGCAGGGGCTAGCGCATCTGATTCGCTTGGAAACTGCATAGGTGCTTTGTAGAGCTTCCCATCATTCACATCTACGAAGACCGTGGCTTGGCAGCCAGTGCCGCAACCATAAGTAGCAACCACAAAGTGCCCTGCAAAATCGGCTTTCTTGCCAACGGTACCTTCGATGGATTCTTTGATGCGCCACTGCCCTGCCAGGGCTTTGTTACTCGACCAATCTACCTTTGCCAGAGCCTTGCTGGAAACCACAGAGGCTGGGTATTTCTCAAAGGTGAAACGGTCGTCAGCATGGCTTGCAGAAGCTACGCACATGGCTAGAACTGCAGCAGTCAAAATCCTTTTCATTTGAATCACTCAATTTTGGTTTGAGGCAAAACCATAGCTCCAGTCTTGAGGATCAATCAAGATCGATCCAAGAAATATTTTAGTGCCTGCAAAACCCGGCAGATATAGCTTAAAAATTGCTTTTCCCTGCAATGCCTAACAGTTTGTCTCAACACGGTGCCCCAGTCTTTATTTCGCGTAGCGAATGCCTTTTAAAATACAAATGGTAAAATCACTCATATAACAAACTGAATTCAAATGGCAGTAGCTAAACGAAAATCATACAAAGAAAAAAAGGAGTACATCGACAACAGTAAAGAGAAACTCGAGGGATTCCTTGCGGATAAGATCGATAGCATCCACGCGATGCTCAAGTCTGAAAATCCAGACGTGCCTGTTTGGAACTCCCCATGCTTCAAAATTCGATACCTGAATCCGGTATCAGGAACAGTCTACAACCTCGAAAACTCCATGCTCCTTTCGATGCTTGGCAAAGAGAAAGGCTTTGAACTGCCTTACTACATGACGGCGAAGCAAGGGTTTGAAGCTGGCCTGTCGAACAAAGGGGAAAAGGCTGACTTCGTTGTTCACCACTTTGGCATGCAGATCGGGTTCATCAAGGACGGCGAAAAGCCAGGTGCTGGAGGTAACGATGACCAGGACAATGCGGAAGGCAAAGCCATCTATAGACGTGCTTCAAAGCTATCCCCGGTGTTCAACCTGCAGCAGTTCACAGGCGAGCTACCACCCAAGATAAAAGCGCAGATGGCGCAACGGGCCAAGATCCCAACCCCAGCCGAAGTACAGATGGTGCTTCAGTCAGTCATGGATACGATGCCCACACCGCTCAAAAGGCACGCAGGGGCGGAACACAGCAATTACTTCTCACCAAGTGAAGACACCATCTACATGGCCCCGTCTGGCTACTTCAAGAGCGACCTCCACGAGCTATCGACGCTTCTCCACGAAGTCAGCCACTCATACGGCGTAGCAAGCCGCAAGAACCGTGAAAGCCTCGCAAAATATGCAGAAAGCGATGAACACCGAGCTTATGAAGAATTGGTAGCAAATCTCTCAGCACAAGGTGTCATCAAGCACCTGAACTTCAACCTCACAGACGGTATGCGCGAACAGTTAGACGATGCCTTTTTCAAGAACCACCAGACCTACGATGTGGGTTGGGCCTTGAAGGGCTTGAGAGACAAGCCTGATCAGGTATTCAAAGCTGCCGCAGACGCAGACCGCACAGCGAACGAGATCATCTACAAGCTAGAGAATGACCTCAAAGCCAAGTACGACCTAGACCCTACCCTGCCTGTTTCTGACTTCATCAAACAGCGCTTATCTCGGGCTGATACGGATTACACGCCACAGCTTAAGCCACCAACCGTTAGCAGCAACATTTCACAGGTAGAGACTGCCACACCCATACAACAACAAAAAAAGAGGACATTGAAAATATGAATATTTTCGAGAAAACCAGAAAACAAGCTTTTGAAGATCTAATCGATGGAGACGTAGAGCTGATAGATCTTTACGAGCAAGGAATGCTTACGGAGGAATGCTTTGTGGAGGAATCCACAAATGAACCGTATAAAGAAATTCCGCCAGAAAGGATTTACTAAGAAAATAAAATGTGATCTTAGAAAATAAACAGGAAGAGATTCCTGTTTTTTTGGTTTTGATATCCGCAAATCAGTAAATGAAAGGTTTTGATATCCCTTCAGTCTAAAAACCAGCGATCAATCATTTTACTGAAGCCAAAAATTAATTCATGATCCACCACGTTATTAAGCACTTCATAAACACTTATGAAGCACCTCATAAGTATTTCATAACTATTTATGAAATATTTCACACTAACGGCTTGTTTTCTTTTTTTAAATGTTATTATTTTAAAAACAAACCAAAACTAAAGGAATTTAATCATGAACCAACCAGCTAAAATTTTGGCCTTAATCAGTCATAAAAGCATTACTAAAACCACGACCATTTCAAATCTCAGCCACTCCTTGTCGCTTCAAGGTTATCGCACGCTGATTATCGACACTGATGGCGTTCCAGCTATTCAAATGCACATCGAGCAGAACAAAGAAGTAACGGAAAAACGCATTATCAAAAACAAAGCCAAGGTGGAATTGCTTAAAAATAAAGGTAGAGCTATAAACCAGTCCTTGCTGGATCAACTTGAGTACGATGAATTCGCACTTGAAAACCGTCCTATCGTTATTGCCCGCAGCCTTTATGAGCTGGACGCACAATTTGATGTAATCAAACGTGACTACGCTCACTTTGACTTTATTATTGTAGATGTTCCAGCCAAGGTTCTCGACTCGAAAAACAACCCAATCAAGGAAATTAAAAGGCTCATCAGCTTTAGTGACTTGGTGATTACACCTTACAAGGGCGACACGCAGAACGCAGTGACTGCCGTTACCGTGTCGGGAATCATTGAGGATTTGAAATACGACGCTGTGAGCCTAGGCGGAAAATTCACCACAAAGGTACGCTCTCTGTTGGCTTTCGATCCAGCACGCATCAAGGCAAACTCCAAAGAGGTCAGCGCTAACCTCACCTTGACGGATACATCCACGACTGCAGCAAGACTTGCCCGTAATGCAGAACGTAAAGCCTTGAAGGAAATCGACCGTAAGAACCAAATTGATGCAGACATTAGGGCATTCGGTGATGCGTTTGGTGAACACCAGAAGCCGTTGGAAGCACCTTTGATTTTCCGCTCGATATACCCTAACCAATTCAACAAAGGGCAGACCATTTATAACGCCACGACTGAATCGGCCAAAATTGCCCAAGCTGAATTCAATCTTGTGGTGAAAGCGATTCTTGAAGCCATTGATGAAACATCAGTGGTCGCCACTGCCCAAAACGAATCAATCACAAACTAACTAAAAGGAGATAACAATCATGACATTTGACTTACAAGCAGCAAAAGCCCGTGCAGAAGCTAAAAGAGCGGAAGCACCTACTACACCACCAGAATCTGAAATCACTTTGGTAGAGACAGCTCCAATATCACCAGAACAGATTCAAGCAGAGATCGAGCAAGCAGCCGCTGAAAAAGCTATCCACGATCAAAAGGTCTTGGCTTTCAAAATCGACCAAGCTTTGAAGGAACACAAAGCCCTGCCAGAAGGCAACAAATTGAGCGTTCGCAGCTTTGCGTTCACAGACAAGACCGATAGCGCTATCAAGGCTTTCGAGTCCATCACCAACAACAAGCGCTATGGCAAAGGGTACGTGAGCAGTTCAGTCAGCGTTGACGTTGAGCGCATGTGCATTCTGCGCTTGAAGGCTCTGACAGACCCTGTTCTGAAATCCTACCTGGATGACGTAGACGCAGAATTCAGACGCACCATCGACTGATAGAGACTCAAAAAACCCAAGCCCCTTAACCGGGGCTTTTTTTCGCCTGAACGTTCATAATCACCGATCTGAACTGGATCTGAACTACATCATAAGCACTTCATAAACACTTATGAAACAGTTCTGACGTGGTTAATAAATCCTTATGAACCATTTCACATGCGTTTCATCAACAGCTCAGAACCAGCTCATAGCCATTTGCTCAATGCTTATGAAGAGCCTCATAGGGGTTTCACATCTACTTCATAAATGTATCAGAAACAGATTTTAGCGTTTACCGCTACCGTAACTCCCAGGTAGCCGCGCCCAGGAATCAAGCATGTCTATTTTCTTGGGGCTCTTCTTACCCTTCTCGACCGGCTTGGTGTCGTGGACTAGCTTTTTCGCGGGCAAAGCAATCTTGAATTTCCTTGCCGCGAACTCTTCAAGACTTACCTTCCAGCTCATGCGCTCGTTCGGCGGATTCCCACTGCGAGCAAAGACAGCTCCGTTCGGTCCCATCTTGCTCAACAACCCAAGCCGTTCACAAACCCAACCTGACACGAACAATTTGTAGTCGCGGGTATCGAAGACCTCAACCAAAGCTACGAATAGCGTGTAGTCACGGTGCTTGGTCGCGTGGTCAATGCAGTGCGCTATTGCCTGACTGTACAAACTAGATAGCAGGATCTTCTTCTCATCGAGCAAAGGGCGAAGCTCGTTTTTATTGAGTGTCACCAACAGCTTGTACGACTCCTTCATGTCACCCGCCGTCCTTTTCAACCGTGGAAATAGCTTATCAGAGCCCACGGATAGGCGCTCTGTCTTGAATTCTAGGTTTTTTTGCGAGGCATTGCTCTGCTAATTTCAACACAGGACGTGTGCGGAAGCCTCACCAAGCCGTATCCAAACCGTAAAAACCAATGATTTAACAACCACTTAATAAGTATTTCGTAACCACTTATGAAGTAATTCATATCCACCTAATAAACACTTAATAAATAATTATGAATACGTTAGCTAATGGCAAATAAGGCATAACCAGAATGGTATAATTAGACTAAACAAACCATTGCCATTATGAACAACTCACATGAATTGGTTTTACCTAACCAAGCCCGATTAATATTGCCTGACCAGAAATTGATTATCCCCAATGAACAAGTGTTGATTCTGTCTAAACCGCCGATAAATGCATTGTTGGATTTTTACTGTACTTCCCTACCAACGAGCGCACTCAATAAATTATCAACGTACAAAACCAGATAAATCACCCCTCTACGGCAAAGCCGTAATGCAAACACCAAATCAAACCCAATAAAAAAGCCACTGAAGAGTGGCCTTTTCAAATCCAAACATTTGTATTCATGCAGTTCTTCTATTGTCGTTGCGTAAGCTTCTATTTTTCATCAGCACCAAAGTGAACATTCCAACCAGCAGAGTAACCGGCCAAATTATTGTAAAAGCAAACATAGAGCCGAACATCGTTGATGGATCACTCAATGAGAATTCTGCACGAGCATGGACAATTTCGCTTGTGTAATAACCATGGAGAAGGTACGTCACGGCAGAAAGCTCGCCAGTGAAATCCCAAAACCTAATACCGAAGAAGAAGACAACCATTGATCTGTAAATGAACACCCAAACAATGACACTCATGATGAGCTTAAACGTCTTTATGCGCTTGTCCCACACGTCTGGATTGAAGTAGTTTGGCTTGTAGTCCATTTGGTTGATCAGATAGAAAACAGGTAACGTCACGTAGAAGAAGATCATCGGCCCGAGACGAATCAGGGTAAGGTGATCATCGAAATAGGTAGAGTTTATTTTAGCCATGCCGCTGTAAAGCAAACCATTTAGCAATGGTAAAAAACCAATGACAGCATAAAAGAAGATAAATCTTTGTAAGAAATTTAACCTTATCTTTTCCTTCTTCATCCATTTCATGTCATTCACCTTCTTCTAGTTATTGCCATTATAGCATTTACTTTGACAAAGAAAAGAGTTAGCCGACAAACAGATCTAACTCTTTAGAAATATATAAATTAAAGGATATAACCATTTACCTTGTTCGTTGTAACGGTAGCACTCCTTTAAATTTCTCGCTCATTGAGTTAACTTGAGTATTCGCTTGCTCACCCATGGCTTTATCTGTAAATAAATCTTTTGCAACCAACATATCCTTGAATGCAGCCGAGATAGATTTAATTCCACTGTATAAAACGATGAACATCATTATAGTAATAGTACAATGCAAGAAAAGCATCACGAACAATCTCATAACATCGAACATGAACCCTGTTCCGCCCGAGAAAAATATCGAAGACAAATAAACAACAAACTCGTTGACTATCACAATGACAACAGACACCAACGTCATCCCGACAAAGAACAAGGTGGCTACAATTGTTCCACTGAAACAAATCCAAACCAGTTGAAGCATAATATTTTTCAGTACGTCAAATGCTTCTTGTTCATTTCTATTAATGAAAATCGACTTAACCAGCCTGACGCTCATTGTCACTATTATTTCAAGCGCACTAGCAACCACTACGCCAATCTCACCTAAAAGCAATAGAAGAGGCAGCAGACCTATTAATATCTGATTAGCCATGAAGAACGCATACATGAACATCGACGCTGTAGATATATATGAAAGAAGGTTTGTCATGTACCTTTCGTTTTTATTAAAAGTTAAAATTCCATTTCTTATTATTTCAGAACCATAGTAAACAACCAAAGAGACCTGCGTATATTCTGACGCATTGCTCCAAAGCGATGCTGGGACGTTTAGCACCGGGGACACACAATTTGAATCTGTATTGAAGCAAGACTTAAATTGAAACCCCAAGTTTTCGTAATAACGCGCCGTTAATTTATTTAGCAGTGCCTGAATCCCATCCAGTGCGAGAGCGCCCAGTTTATTTTCTGCCTGCGAAAAATAGACTTCATAAATAGACTTATTTATATCAAAGAGCTTTTGCACCTTCATAGTGTCTATCATTTCTTGATTCATTTGACTCTTATCATTTTCATTCAATGCTTCTGCTGAATCCGAAGCGTTGAAATTCTGATTAACGCTGATTTTGAAGATTGAGTATTTAGCATCAATGGCGTTAGTCATTTTCTTTTGATAGTTATTTAGATTCATCAAGCCAATGAATGAAGCAAAAATATCTGACGTGAATTTTTCTGGTGTGATTCCCTGCAAGAGGACTTGAACCACAGGATCAACAGTGGCCCTCACAACATTCAGCATTTGGTCACGTCCATTGTGAAGCTCTTCTATAGAAACGGTGTCTCTAAATTCATGAACGAACGAATCCTTGCCTGCCACGGTTCCATCTTCATTCATATCCAGGCAGTCATTTAGCAGCAATTCACTATCAGCGTATCTCACGCGATTATCAGCCTTATCAAGCCCTGTGCTGCACATGAACATCTGCATTTTTCTAGCTTCTTTATAAGCCATGTCAAATATTTTAAGGTTGGCATCTTTGATTACATCTAATTGACCTGATGAATTGATGATACCGGCGCTATAAACATTCACTTGCAGCTTCGTTAGGCACTGGGCTGTCTTAGTAATCTCACCAACTTTTAAAGAGCTTCCATCATATTTAGATGCTGGAGCTTGATTTTCGAGACAGCGAGAAAAATCAGTTTCTACGAATCTAAACTTGCCTGATTGAACGTCTTTTACCAAATTGTGCTTTACCAAAAGCTGTCTACGAAGCGCCAAGTCGTTTGACGCCATCTGAATGGCATTGATTATCTCCATTTTATAAATGCTTTCAGCCTGAACAACGCCTCTCGTGACATAGGCCGACTCATCTTTAATAGAAGCGTTTATATAAAATGGCATGAAAAACATAACGGTCGACTTCAACAAGACGAAATTGACTATCAAGGCCGCAAGAACCAAATGAATAATCCACCCGTTACCCACCAAAAACAAAACCGCACCCAACGTTAAAAAGACCAGGAATTTATTCTCCTTTAGGCCATATTCAGCATTGGCAGCATTCTTGAATAACCTTGCCAATATGTTTAAACCACAAACGAATATAGAAACTATCCCAAATATCCCTACTGCGTCTTTCATAACCCCTTGTATTGCAACGCCCTCTTTTGACTTGTCAGCTACAATTGACAATGTGTCGTTATCCCCGAGATATGGCGCAAGGACCAGCCCAGCTACCATTACTGATTGGGGGGTAATCATCTTTGCAATTGAGCTAAATGCGAAATCTCGCTTACTCTCATGACCTGCGCATTTGCCAACCATGTCAGAAGTGGCGTAGTAGCAGTCAGCTTGTTGGGCGTCTTGATACGTTTCTGCTTGGGATAATGGCGAAAGAAATGCCATAAGCAGAAATATCAAAGAAATTATCTTTTTGGAGTTCATTTATATAGAGTTCGTTTTACTTAATTATACCATTTGAAAACCTTTCTTTAAGAAGCTAAATGGTATACTTCAAACATAACAACCAACACCAACATGGATATAGTAAAAGAACTAAAAGATCTGAGAGCAAAATTCGACAACCAACCAGGTCAAAAGCTTGTTCCCGAGTTCATCAAAACGAGCTTTATAAAGCTGGGATTTCAAACAAGCGACATTCAATCTGTTCAACCATTTAAGAACCTGAATATAAATGGCAACGACTTTGCTGTATTTGACAGCGTTGATAACACCAATACTTTGCATAAAGCCATACAGACAATAGCTGATGCTATTGGTCGCAACGCTTACTTGACTAAACAAGCAGTTCGCTCATTAGGCAATTTACAGCACACAGACAATATAGAGGGAATCACAGCCAATTTCTTCAAACAATCAGGAATCCCCCACACAGGATTTTGGGATTTGCAGAGAAAATATGAACAGAAAGGGGATGACTACAAGGCGATTATCAAGGCTGATAAAGCGTTTGCCGACCGAGTGTTTGATGGTGTTGGTCCATTCAAAATTGCCTTAAACGACTTTTTCAAAATGAACAATCAACTTGCCGTTGATAAATTCGACCGAGCAATTGATACAGAGCTGACCATTGCCAATTCGAAAAACCGCCGAAAAATGAAGCCTTAATGAAGCCTTGAAGGCTTCAGCATTTAACCCTCTTGAGCTGATTCCAGTCAGTGACATAACTGTCGCTCAAATAATCCCTTTTCATTCCCCATTGGGGAATGGGTGGCTCCACAGCAAGCCTGATGCTACCCCGGCCATACCTAGCATTGATCCCATCCAACACCTTCATCAACGTCTCTGAATTTCGCCTAGGCTCCGGTGCAAACAGATCCGGCTGATACCCGTCACCACTGACAAATTGGCTCAACACGATCCCGGCCTTGGCATAGCGATAACCAGGTACATAGATCTTCTGTAATCCCTCCAAAGCCAGTGCTACGAATTCCCGTGTGTCATTACTGGGCACCGGCAAGCCACAGATCACAGCACGGCTGTAGGGCTTGTCATCGAAGCGGGACGTTTGGATGAAGACCTGGAGGCAGGAAGCAAGCTGCCCTTCCGACCGGAGCTTTGCACATGCCCTACTCGCATACGTTGCAACGGCTTCACGAAGCCCCTGCAGTGTAGTAACACGCTCACCAAAGGATCGAGTGCTTGCAATGGTTTGCTTGGGTTCAGGGGAGTCCTCAAGCGCGTAGCAGCTAACCCCTTCCAGCTCCATTGAAGTCTTTTCAACGTTGACGTTGAACACCTTACGCAGGCTCTTTCGGTCATACCCGCCAAGGTCGATAGCCTTATGGATTCCCATAGCTTGAAGGCTTGCAGAGAGCTTCCGGCCTATACCCCATATCTCATCTACAGGCATCCATTTCAGAAGCTTGTCACGGCGCTCTGCATCCATGAGGACCACGACACCACCAGTTTCCTTGCGCCATTTCTTCGCGCTGAAATTGGCAGCTTTTGCCAAGGTCTTGGTAGGCCCAAACCCTACACCTACGCCTATGCCGGTTTGCTTCTTTACCGCCAATTGGATCTCACGCCCAAGCTTCTCCAAGTCGCCCTGGACGCCGGTGAGGTCCAGCCAACTTTCGTCAATCGAGTACACCTCGATCCGAGGCGCAAACGTCTCTAAAACACGCATCACACGGTTACTGACTTCTTGGTACAAGGCGTAATTTGAACTGACCACTCGCAGGCCGTGAGACTTCATCAGGTGCTTAATTTCGAAGAACGGCGCGCCCATCTTGATCCCCAGCCCGCCGTTGGCCGTGTCCTTGCTTTTGGCAATTGGACAGCGGGAAACGACGCAACCATCTGAGTTCGACAATGCGACCACGGGAACACCGATCAACGTAGGGTCGAAAAGACGCTCTGCGCTCACGTAGAAGCAATCACAATCGACCAGACAGAAGACCGCCATCAATCACCTCGCCTTCAACACAAGGTCGGTCTGCTTCATCACAAAGACAGAGGCAACACCGGCAAGATGATTCACTGTCTGAGCTAGATCTGACGTAGGTGGGGTGTATTCATCATCCTTGCCATGAGAGACGCTTTGGGCGTTACGGATGGTCCCTACGCCGAGGAAGATGGTGCCTACACCACGCATCATTTGCGAGGTAGCTTCGTCGATAACCGAGGACTTTTTCAGGATGTCCAAAACCTTGCTACCAAGCTTCTCAATCGCGTCTTTCTGGTAGCCCGTTTCACCTAATGATTTCAGGCATGCTTTCAGCACTGTCTCTATGTGGCTGCAGCTCAACGTGATGGAAAGCTCTGGATCAGTCAGCACACATCCCCGAGCTTTCAACCAGGAATCCGAGAGCATTTTATTGCCCTGGAAGAGCCCATCGAGATCGGCATCCATCGCGGCCTTCTCGACAGTTACAAACTGAGAAAGCGACTGAACTACAGAGGCCGTTTTCAGGTACTCCCTATCCAGGTTCACCAGCAGATCAGCTACCAGTGAATTCAGAACTTTGTCTTCACTGACGCGCCTCTGCATATCAGTGCCAGCTTCCTCCAACGTGCAGTAATTCCAGTAATCAAACTCACTTGGGCGAGGTGCCTCTTTCCAGCAGATTTTCAGCTCTCGACCAGTGAAAGTGAGATAGCACAGCGTGTGCCCAATGGGCTCATCTTCTTGGTCAAGAATTTCATCAAATACGATGGTTTCACTGCTGCCACCACAGCCAAGACCCTCAACCAAATCGAGAAGCTTTCGCTCGAAAGCTCTCAACCCAAGCAGCAGTTGCAGGTTTTCGTTTTTGACCTTCGCTGATCGAGCTGCCAGCTCAGAAAATCCGTCATCACTCATTTTCTGCAACCATCCGCTCTTTAAGCTTTTCCAGAATGTAGATACGTGTATCAAGAATTTGCTTGGTTAAACGAAAAAGCGCTTCCTTTCTTGTAGTCATGAGACACCTAATCAACGAGACACACGGTGGAGGTTGTGCAGGACGATACCCCACAGTTCGATGTCTTCCCACTCTCCCACCTCAATGCTTGCATTGAGGGGATTGTGGGCCAGCAGAATTGGGGATTTTCCTAGGCGCTCTCTGTACTCCTTGCAGCAGAAATCAGCCCCAATGACCACGACCACGATGTCACCATCCAAAGGCTCCAGAGCCTTGTCCACAACCAGCACGTCACCATCGTAGATCCCAATCCCCTGTAGGGAATCACCGTCAGCACGCAGCAACCAACGCGAAGGCTCACGCAGGCACACCAGCTCATCGAGGCTCAAAGGCGGTTCGGAGTACTCCAAGGCTGGGGACGGAAACCCACACGAAACCCTGCCCACGATGGGCTTTCGCAGAGGATCTACAGGGGGATGGATGGGACCGAGGATGGAAAACATGGGGGCTTGCTCGCACTGTACATGCAAACAGTATGGGGCGACGTGCCAGCAGCCGACAAGCGACCTACAGATCCGTCCGACAGACGAGCTTCGAAAAAGCCTAACAGACGTATTCAGACGAAACGCGAACAGCGATACCAAAGCTGAAAAGAATTAATTGACGAAAGATTATTATTTAACGCAAAAATTCAAAAAACCCAAATGGTATAATATGCCTACAAAAGGAATAAACCTTTTATCAACAGGCCGGAGATAAGAATGATAGTTAGCACACAAGAATCATCAAAAAAAATTAAAGCACCAAAGGAACTTGAACCGTATTTAAACATACAAACCGACAAAGAAGGAAAAATAGCAATTACGATTTTAGATTCAAAAATACTTGGAGAAAAATACACACTTGAATTCATGAGACTAGTTAAAGAGGTATCAATATTAAACCACCATAACAATCATAGAAGCATAGAGCTACGTGAATATGATAGCGAAGATTACAAACTACAAAAGACCGCATATCAGAAGTTTTACCAAAGCAAAATTAAATAAGCCCTGTAGGGCTTTCTTATAATCAAACGCCGAACCAATACTATAATAATAATCTTGACAACTACATTTAATTCGATCTATATTTTCGCCGTCATTACTGAATAGGTGAAAAATGAATGAATTAAAAAACCAAATCGAAACTCTTAGAAAAACCATATTTAAGATTTACGAAAATCGTCCTGAAAACGATAGAACAAACCAAGAAGACTCATTCAAGCTGTTCGTGAAAGGTGCACTGAATATTCAGCTAAAGCTCTTCATCGAACGGTACAAGCGATTGGGTTTGTCAGACGCAGAAACTATGCAATGCATAGTGATCCACCCTTCCCTTTACGAAATCTCTTCAAAACAGATCGATGATTGCGATTCCGAAGCACTCAGTATCGCAGTGGCACAGTACTTTGAAATCGTGTCTATAGCTCCTGCATACACTGACGTTCTGTCACTTCTCCTAGAAAGCATACTGCTCGTGGGCAAGCGCGGGAAAGGACTCGGGCAGTGTCTGACACCTCCAAGCCTCGCAAGCGGATGCTCCGAACTCATGCCTATGCAGACAGACCAGCCATTCAAGGTCATGGAAATGTGCTGCGGGGCTGGTGCATTCGTGTTGGCCCCACTGCAGCAAATGATGGAGCGAAATCCTAATCACGCGAAAAATGCCACTGTCATAGCGAACGACATTGACCCTTTCCTGTGCTGCACCACGACCCTCCAGATCATTGCCAACACAGTGATTAACGACATAGACCTTTGCGAGTTCACACAGCACTGCTCAAACGTGATTACAGAGTGGACTTCTGGAAATCCTTACCTCTTCAGATTCATAACCCCTGCCAAGATTTACGAATCTCGCGCTAGGATTCGTGAAGAGAAGCTTCGTGCGTATGGCTATTACGAGATATTTGGCTACCCGGCGAATGTCACACCTCTTAGAGATAGCGAAGCCAGGAGAGTACACAGCGCTACGCAATTGGTAGGTGCAGCATGAGCCTACCTATCGAACAACAAATCAAAGCCCTGAAAGCCTCAATCTTTCAGATCACATGCCATCAAACCGGTGGCAAACGAGCAAAACGAGATTTGGCCTTATCCATCTTCATCAAATTCAACCTTGGAGTGATGCTGAATCAGCTTGTGGCGCGATACCGTCATTATGGAGCCACTGACCTGGAGCTAACCGAACACGTCTTCATTGACGATACCTACATCTGTCTAGACTCAAAGCTGTTCAGCTCAATCAACCTGGCAGCGTTGGCAAGGTCAGCGCAGATCTACAAAGGGGTTGTAGAAGCCCTACCTGTGTTCTCAGACGTGCTGCATTCGCTGATCGAAGACATATGGCTTGATGACCAGAAGGGCAATGGTTTAGGTCAGTACCTCACTCCACCAGACTTGGCTAATCTGATTGGCAACCTGATAGACGTGTGCGAATCCGACCGAGATAAGCGCACCCAGCCGTATGTCATACATGATGATTGCAGTGGGGCAGGTAGCTTGACGTTACCAGGAGCACAGAGAGAAGCCAGAGTAGGACGCCACCGCACGCAATTACTCAATTTAATGGTGAACGACATTGACCCATTGATGTGTTGCGCAGCGGCCCTGCAGTTCGTATCGAGCATGGTGGTTCATGAGCATGACCTTCATCAGCTGAGAGTCATTTGCTCGAATGCGCTCACAGAGACGAAGCCTAATAGTAAGTCGATGGTAGTCATCAAGACTCCTGAAAAGGTTCTCTTGAACGTCAAGCTCGCTCATGACCAGCACATGCATGAAAAGCTTCAACTGTTCAAACACATGAATTCATTGACCAATAGGATTTTAAATAAAAGTTAGGGTTATTTTCGTCTAACCCTAACAAGTTCAAAATCAAATGGTACGATAATTAAAACAACCATTAAAATTATGAACCTATATGACGAGATTGTAAATCAAGGCTACAAAATAGAAGAGAGGTATTCCAATAAAGGGTATATGCGAGCCTACATCACGAATCAGAGCGATGAAAGGATCGGTTATTACACCGAGATGAAAAAAACAAGAACCAAAACAGTGCTTACCAAAGACCCAATATTTGAAGAGTACTCAACAGGAATTGGGATTGAAGAAAGCTTAAGGTTTCCACGAAAAATCAACGGGAATGCTGACCGAGCTATAAAACAGCTTTACCGTAAATTCTTGGCCTGGAAAGAAATAGAGACGCTAAATAGAGACTTTGAAGAAAGCCTAACCCAGCTATTGAAAATAAAATCAAATTAATTAGGGCTTTTTGCTCTTAACCCTAATTTTTGAAAAAGCAAATGTTACTATATCTATATGGAAGGAAATTAATCATTCCAAAAAAACAAACCGGAGAAAAATATTATGCTAGTAAAAATCGAAAAAAACACACAAGAAGAAAAGGAAGTAATTAACGTATTCTGCCCTTTTGATGAAAAATTTGTAAAAGCAGCAGGGAACATAAGTGGGAAATTTGATCACAGCCTAAAATGCTGGACCTTCCCCGCTAGATCAGATCAAAAAGTCAGGACACTGCTGATTGATATATTTGGTACTGATGATTCCGCCACCAGCCCTAAAATTGACATTCGCGTAACATTTACCGAATTGTATTACGCAAATCAAAATTCGATAAAATTGGGAGGTAGACTTATAGCCAGAGCTACAAGCCGTGATAGTGGAGCAAAATTGGGTGATGATATTGACTTGATCTCTGGATGGGTAAATAGCGGAGGCAGTGCAAAAAATTGGGACACAAGAACAGCAGAAGGATCAGTATATGAAATCTTCAACTTCGAAGCTTCTCAACTCGATAAAATCAAAGCTTTAGATTACATCGAGGTCGAGGTTATTGGCGGAGAAGCAATTGATAAAACAATAACACTTCAAGATATTCGCCCCGAGGAACCATCTGTAACCAATGATGAAAATAAAATGATTTTAACATTCACAAGCTTGGTCGTAATTCTCGACCATGAAAACAAATCTGTAGACACAACAGGCTCGACATTACTATTGAGCCAAAAGGAATGGATAAACGCTTATAGCATTTTCAATGAAATAGGCACACGCCAAGGAGGAGCAAAGTAAAATCCACACCCATAGGAATTACAATATAGAGCCAGCAATGGCTTTTTTATTTAAAAAATAAATTAGGGTTTTTTACGCTTAACCCTAACTTTCAAAAAAACAAATGGTACTATATTTACATGGGGAGCAATTAAACTACTCAAACAATAAAATCGGAGAAACAACATGAACACACTTAAAAGAATTTCACTAAAAGACCTTTCAACATTAAAATATACATATAAAGTACAAGTAGAAGATTGGTCAATCTGGAATGATGAAGAAAATGAATATGATTATGAAACTTGGAATGAACAAAATTACGCAGGTGGATATATTGAATTAATACACGGCTCAAGAAGAGACGATAATCACTTCACTATCAGGCTTCAAT
Source organism: Pseudomonas sp. BF-B-26 (assembly GCF_019956495.1). Classification (NCBI taxonomy): domain Bacteria; kingdom Pseudomonadati; phylum Pseudomonadota; class Gammaproteobacteria; order Pseudomonadales; family Pseudomonadaceae; genus Pseudomonas; species Pseudomonas sp. BF-B-26. Next base: position 78,894 of record NZ_JAHBDP010000057.1, read on the forward strand.
GGATAGCAAAACGCGATGCAGAAACAGGAGAAATAGTATTCGTTGAAATTGAAGATAGTTCTTTAATGGATGCAACATTTGAATACGACAGAGAGAAATTAGAAATATATAATGAATATTATCAATCAGATTTAAGTGATTATCGTGAAAATGTAAGTTTGTATTTCAACCCCTATCAAATATCAACAATCCAAGAAGTAATAAGATTATCAAACTGGGAAGCTGAAATAAAATCAGAAATAAAAGGACATTGCTAATTCATCGAAACAAATCAATTAACAAAGAATTACCAAAATAGCCCAGCAGGGCTTTTTTTGTATCCTACGAAACCACACTCACCTACCTGCAATCTTTAGTGGTTCGACGTCCTCGCCAAGCAGCGCCTTCAACACGTTAGTCATCTCCCCTTCCCCTAAAGTGAACGCTACTGCAGAACAGCTCACAGGCCATGCCACCAGGTTAGCAATGGACAAGGATTCCAGATCCACAGCGCTAGGCATCACAGCAACAGGCCAAGGCTGTATAGCCGCGCTAGGGAGTCGATGACTGCCAGCACTGGCGGACGCCAAGCTCAAGGCAAGGAAACCGCACAGAAAGGCTCTGGTGAAACCGTTAACGTGCATCACAAATCACCTATCCCAAGCTTTTCCAGTTTCTGCCTTTTGATCTCATTCTTGCGCGCCATTTCCAACCCGATCAACTTCTCATTGTGGTCAATCACAGCTCGATTTTTAGCATCATGCTCTTCAATCTTTTTGTCTAAATTCTGATTGATGCGTACACCAAGCAGAAAGACCAAAAACAATATCGCGCAAGCGAATGCCGTAATCAAAGCGGGACCAATACTGAATACCTCCCACACCTTCAAAACACCTAGAAAAATTACGAATATAAAAAGTCCATATTGCTTTGGTTTTGTTTTCTCACTCATGCTTCACCTTCTGTTGTTGTAGAGTTTTTACGTTCTTCTTCTGAGAACTGCTTGCGAATTTCTTCCTTTCTTTTTCTACTCTCTGCATCATAGCTTTTAGCCCATGCGTTATTCTTTACCACTTTATCAAATGCGTTACCTAGCATTGGTATGCCTGCGTGAAGGGCATTTTGTAATTGTGGGTGCATGATGAAAGCTTGCATTCTAGAAACTGAATCGTCGTGTATGGCATCCTCATTCGATATAGTTTTCATCACTCTATTGAATGAGTCGATTCCATGTTTATAAATCATGAACAATGTGTAGATTGCGTAAACCACAACCATAAGAATCGAAAGAATATCCCCAATAAATGTTCCGTCGCTCATGCCCAGGATTCCCCAAATCACAGCTCTAGCGTCTAGATTATTACCCATGAAATTCATTACAAGCATAAACAACATCAAGATCATCATGAAAGAAATAAGGTAAACGAATTTCCAGCCCATGATTTTGATGAACTTACTGTCGCCGCTTATGGTTGAATAGCTGAGAAGAACCGGAACTTCTATAAATTTGAAGAAAATCACGAAATAGACGAATTTAATCAATTGCCCCAAAATCATGAAAAACATGAGCATTGGCATTATGTATTTGCAAAAGAAACCCAAGGCAGCAAAGACATATCCAAGCGGTAAATACGCCGACATTATAATATCCATCGACTTAACGACTATCTGAAGGGTTTTACCACTTAACGTTCCTAAGAACTTCGCAAGCTTACCTGTAAACTTACTTGTGTTAATTCCAGCAGAAGACGACGAATCACTATTACCAATTAATTCCATCAAACCATCAAGCGCACCATCAGCAGCCCCTGTAAGCGCCTTGATTAATATAATGTTCACACCGAAATCAAACATTTCAGAGCCAAGCTTGTACATTCCCGCAGCCAAACCAATATGATAGTTATTCTCGCAGCTTTGAGGATTTGAAGCACATTGAGCGCGCCCTTTAGGAATAGACAAGCTGGGATCGAAACCGGCCATTTCCTTAATTGACGTAAAATCTAATCCAATCATCTCAAAAATGAGTTTATATAAATCGATCCTACTAAGAAAACTGTCGTTTTCCGTCAACGTCGAAGGCGTGATGTTCATGATCGGGGAAAGGTAAAGACCTTTGTAATCGACTGGTGCGAAAGGCGTCAGGTTACAGGCACCATCTGCGCCATTAGGCTTAACATCAGTAATTCCACACAAGATCTTTTTATTTACATAATCATAATTCTTCACATCAGCATTATCCCAATACACAAAGAAAGAATTCTTGAGTATTTGTGAACTGAGATTTTTATTGCTTTCGAATTGGGTAATTGCTTGAGTAGACAAAGCAGCACCTAATATTCCCCTTTGAACATTTGAAAGCACTTCATAAGTGAGAATATCCAAGCCTTCTTTATTTTCCTGTAGGGCCTTCTTCACGCCAATGTAAAAAAGATCATAGGCACGATTAAATGCCGTCAAATAGGCTAATTGTTTTGCTTTGAATTTTTTGGCATCAGATTCGTTTGGGCTACCGAGAATTTCTATCTTTAATGATGAGGCATTGAGGGACGCGCACTGCATATCAAAATCTATGCCTTGCATACGATTTAAATCACGCCCTTTCGTGTCATTTGGCAATTCATTGAATACTGCAATCGCACGTCTAGAAGCCTCATGCTCAAACCAATGTGTAGTGCAGTACTCATCAAGCTTAGCCCGGACAATAGTGTTTTTAAACGCATTGAGGATATTTCTAAACGAAGCACCATTTTTATCAAAATCATGCCCCATATATCCAGACAAAATATTGGCTGCAAACTTAGCTTTTATGACTTCGGCATCTGCTGATTTACTAACACCTATTTGATCAATCTCAAGAATACCCATCAGCTCTTTGGTTTTAGCATAAGAATCATCTACTATAGATTGTTCTTCCACCTCAAATTTCCCATCAACAACATTCATTGATGAGGTTTGAAAATAATCATCATTGATTTGAGCGTAGTATTTTTTACCAAGCTTTAAAGCGTTATTAAGGTATGTCGAAGAACCTCCCAACATCTCTGTACTAGCCTTTGCCCCTTTTTCGAACATCGACTTCATCGTGCCGTCATTAAGACTTTGACCAGTAAGAGTTTCAACATCACCACCATTTGATCCAATAACGAATTTACCTACGCTCGCTGGGTATCCTTTCAATGCCCTATCGCTCATAGAGTAATCAGCAGTCTTTCTCATTGGATAGTTGTGGACTTCATTTACCAAATTAACGATATTTTTTATATTTGTAGTAACATCAACATTGACACTATCAATCCAAGAGTTTTCTTCTTTGGAAATTTCCAGTCCGCTTCCAGCGATTATTTTAAGCATCCCTTCTTTCGTATAGCCTGCTTCTCCAAGAGCAATACGATTATTTGCGAAAAGGGCATCTATTGTTCTTGTGTCTTCAGTTGCAATATCGTTAATACGTTCGACGTTTGCAGAAAAAACCATTTTTTCTTCTGGTCTGATTACGTTGTAATCATCGACCTTTGAAAGCTTGCCCAAACTGTCTGCAAGCAATTCTTTGTTTGAAAACATAATTGATATTGTTGCAAACAGCAGTGCAAACATGCTAAATGTCCAGGGCGAGACTATTAACATGACTATAGAGACAATACGAGTAGTGTTATTTTTTAACGAAGCTTGAATGCTTTGGCTTTGATACCAGTCAACCAAAAATCTAAACACAATATAACCAGTCAAAGCGCCAACAATGATTATTATCATGTTCCACATATAAGACGTGAACGCATCAAGCACAGGATTTGGTGTGGAAAAATGATCTTCACTCATACCGCCGCTTTTAAGAATCGGCTTAATGGTAGATAAGGCGGTAGAGTTCCCACCTTCTAGAGAATAGATAACGCTTAAAGCTTGGTCTTCATTACAGCTAAATATTCCGGGCGTTATTTGTGAAGCAAGCCCTTTAGATTGAGGCGTCGCCGTTTTCATCACTTCACAAAGGTTTGAATATTCGAAAGCATGTGATTGGGAGCCAACCAGCATGAGGAAAAGCATTGCCAGAATTTTGAATTGACGCATTAGGTTTTGGATTGGTTTTCTTAATTATACCATTTCGGACTCTTGAGTTAGCTGTTAGGCATATTCTTTGTTTTCATTCATAAAAAAAGGCCGCACATGCAGCCCATTCATTCCATCGCACATCACTGAGTAGTGATCTTTAAAATCTGCCCGTATGCCTCTGCCTGGACACCATTGAGCTTTGAAGACCAGAGGCACACAGCAACGCCTAATACGATCAAGCTGACCCAAACAGGCAATCCTGCGAACCCGACAGCAGCGACAAGCAGTGACGGGGCAAGGAAGCACACAGCAGCATCCTTGATGACCAATCTCCTTTCGTTGATGTACTCACCAGGTGAAAGAATATCGCCTGCTAGGAACTCGCCAGCTTGCTTCAGAGCGCCACTGAATCCGCCTGTATACGAAGCATCCTTGATAGCGCATTTCGCTCTGAGAGCAGCCAAGGAGAACAAACCGATCAAGCTCAATAGGAACGTCATCGTGAATATGTAGAAAAGGAAGCTTGGGTTCAAGGGTTCTTTTATGAAGAAAGAGATATTGGACTTGATAACGAATCCTCCTAAGAACGCTATAGGCAAGATACGAACAAGGTTCATGCCCACACCCTCAAGGAGATTCTTTTTTACGTGCAATAGACTTTTGATTTCAGAATCTGTTGGTTGATTTTTCATTTGTAGTAAAGTTTGTTTATGCTCCAATTATAACATAATCAAAGTCACAGATTGGCTTTCAATAAAAAATAAAACTCCATTACTTATTAATAAAACCTTTCCCACCTGGAAGACCCGACTTAAATCTCAGCTGACTTAATTTCGCATTGAAGAATCGGGAACTCATACCCTGAAGAATAAACAATACCTGTTCAATTTTCTCAATCTCCTTAAGGTTAGATTTATTTTTCAACACTGAATCAATCTCTTTGATATTGTCTTTAACGAGACTCTCAAGCAGCTCTTTATTGTAAATGGCGCCAAGAGTGCTATGCGATTTAAAAATAGCATCCAAATGCCATTCCAATAAATTTAAAACACCACAATCTATTAAGTGTATCTCTTTAACAAGGACATACACATTATGAATAGAGTAGAGATCGTCATCGTTAAATACAACGTATGGTTCCATTCGAGCAGATGCTCGCGAATAGAACTTCAGGAATCCAAATTTTATTCGCTCATCGGAATCAAGATACTCAATAGGTTTAATTCTAGAAGCGCCTGAAAAAAACAACAAATCATTAAATATTGTAAATAATCTAGAAACACTCGAATCCAGCGAGTAAATATTTAGACCGAGATGGCAATCGGCAAACAAAACATCACCATCCCGACGTTCATAAATATAGTTGATTTGTAACCAATCTGAGATCCCATCGACACAACCAACTATATCCAAAACCTCATATTCATCCAGCTTACCCTGGAATAAATTAGTTAGCTCATTGAAAGAGTTGTAGATTTTAATTAGATCCTTATTTTCATAGTCCGATGAAAGCTTGAACTCGCAAAAACTTGAATTATTTCTTGGAAAGAATTTATTGTATAAATAGTCAGGATTTCGAAACTTAATCTGGCCTGCATATAGGTCTGAAATCTCGTCAAGCCTAGTAATAAAAAGACTTCGATGATTTTTATACTGTTCAAACGTTAACGCTTCAATTTGTTTTGCTGTGACTTTCTGTTGCTCTTTAAATTGCGCACTCAAGAACAACAGAGTAGCTATAGTTGCCGTGGTTCCAAACAAGGTAAAAACACCGGACAACATCGAGCCAAAGCTACTCCACGCTCCATGCTTGTGAGAGAGCGGCCCGAGGGTCAAGCCATAGGTAATGAATATACCTAAAATGAAAAGTAGGCCAACACCAATGACACCGGAGATCCATGGGTACTCACAGATGTTACCCCAAATTCTTTTAATCAATTTAGATTACCTTCAAGAATCATTCCCTTGAGAAAATAAACTAGAATCACCAGGATGATTATTGAGAAAACCCAAATACATACTCTACTGCCGTTTGACATTTCCACATGAGATATTTGATAAAATGCCCGGTTTATTCCTAACCAGTAAACCAATCCACCGACAGCCATAATCGTTAGCTCAGTGGTCCATCCAGTTTTAGAGTAAAACATTAAACATGACGCCAAAGAAAACAAACCTATCCCGACAAACAGATTAGTTATTTCAAGTATCTTTTCGACAACAGCTGCCTTCAACAATTTATCAGGAATAAAGCTTAATATTAATGCGACAAACATAGTAATCGCACCAATCACAGCGCCCCACTTTATTAACAGAAAAGATGCATTTTCTTGGACAAACCCATCAAACTTAAAATGCACAAAAAAACAACCAGCAATGAGTCCAATTAAGAAAGACTTCGGACTAACTGGCATATATGTTTCTAAATCTTTATATGATTTCATAACCATCCCTAGCTTGAGTGAAATTTTCAGCATTCTACCCAAGGTAATGGCACACCGATAGCACATCTCTCATCGCCCTGGAGCAAAGCAACTCACGTCTCCCACCATCCCATCCAAGGGCACCCCAGCGTCACACAGTCCTACCTCTAAATTGGATCTGACGGAAAGCTCTTACCGCTTCTGAATGACGTACACGAACCATCCAGACACAGCCGATCCCGGCCACGGCCAACAGACCAGTTAGGGATGCTGATTCCGGCTGCGCAGCGGTCGGATGCCTCACTCCCCCCTTCCCCCATTGGATGACCACGATAGCGGGGATTCCACCAAGAGCTATGCGTCATTTGGTAAGTATTGGTTATTCAATAAAGCTATTTTTAAGCATTTTTTAGAGCAGGCAAGGTCAGGTTGGTAATGGACAAGTCCATTTCAACAATCTATCGCGCTCCGCTTGTTTGGATACCGCATTTTATAAAGCTTTCAGTGAATCAGTGTTATCGAAAAACAGGTTTGAATCATTAAAAAAGTGAAAGCACCAAAATGGTATCTTATAGAAAATTGAGCGCTACCCAAATGCTATAATCTGAGAACAACAACCTGATAACACGATGATATACAAACACCTAAAAACCTATTTCCGATTTCTCAAGATAGCTCGAAAATTAAAGCAAGGTGAAATATACAAAATTCTCCTAGACCATAGAAACTCTGTAGAAGACAGCATGCGGTTATGCCTTAAAGAAATCGAGCGTACTCAACCCACGAAATTCAGGAAAGCTCTGTTCAAATCAGTGCGAAGCAAGGCAGAAGATTACACTCCACAGGCAATGAATTTAGCGAGACTGAACACCTCAAAAATAGAAATCGACAACGCTATTTATGAGTACAAACAGATCTATCTTTCGAGCAAGGTTAAGCAAAGGGCATTGACCTACGGGAACGACTTTTCAGATTTTCTAAAACTGAATTTCAGCTTTACAACAATCATGCTTGTTCTCGCATACACCGCGCATCAGAACTTAGACGAACTGATCATTTTCACCATAGCCAGCGCCGTCGCCATATACCTTTTCCAAATGAAATCCAATCGAACAATTTGCGAAATAAAAAATGTTATAATAGGTACAAGCAAACAACATTAAAAATGAATATTTCCGAAAAGATTATAGACCTAAAAGCAAAGATTAAAACTAAGCAGGCTGCTTTTGACAGGCTAGCTGCTGAGATAAAAAAATTCGAAGATCAAGAAAATACTATTCGATCTAAACGAGACAAGGCCAACGAAATATTAAACAAGGTATCGGCCAGCGACAGCGCGAAATCTACCGCAAGAAAAACCTATAATGACTTAACAAAATCTATTAAAAAGAATGAAGCGTCAAAAAAATCAAAGGTCGATGCGAGAAGTAAAATATCCTCAGAAATTTCCGAGTTGGAATATTCAATATTAGTAATTGAGGCTTTAGATTTTGTAGAAGAAATGAAGAACCTTACTAACATCCGAGACACCGCCAAACTAAAAGAAGCTTTCAAAACAAAACTTCAACCTCAAAATAATAATTACCCTCATCAGCAGTGAGGGTTGATTTATGAAAACGTATCTTAGATTTAGGTGTTCTGAACGGTTTAAAGCCGACTTGCAAAACCTTGTATTTGCCTGTGGCTACACCCGGCTTCCAGAGGTCGTGAATGAGATTGAGATCGTCGCCAAGTATCGTAAAGGCGTGAGCCTTTTCTTGACCAATCTCCACAGGGATAAAGACATTTACATTCCTCTGAAAGATCAGAAAAGCGTTGCGGCGTTGAAGGACACGTTCAACAGGAATCAGAGCAACATCCAGCAGCTTTTCAACCTCTGTGCTGGCCAGCAGTACACATCTAAACAAGCCAAGACGGTCAAGCTCCCCAACGTGCTTACGATGCTTCTGAAGCATCACGTCAAGGTGAACCAGCTCAGTGAAAAATTCACGTATGTCCACGTCGAATACGTGGAACAAACCACTGGTGTAGAGGCCGTAGCCAAACGCAAATTCTTACGCAGCGCCGAGCTTTATAGGGAGAGCGAAACGCGCCTATCTGCGCTGCTGGAGGACGAACCATACTGGTTTTTTAAACACGATGACGATCCATTTACTCAGATTGTGAGGGCAATCGAAGAAGCCAAGATATTCAAGATTGGGGTTAGCTCAAAGCACCCCTTCTTCGTCGAAAGAAAGCGCATTTACGACCTTCTGAATCGACGCGTCAGAGACGTGAATGAGCTTGTGAAAATCGGAAAGGACTACAAAGGATTGTTGGTTCGCACAATGCTTGAAGCATCAAAAGCGTTGGAGCTTTTACACATGAAATATAGGAATAATAAAACGATAAGAATACGAGAAAATAAATGATAATAGGACCACCACTAAAACGAAAATTTGCGAGCGTAACCGCCAACTCTAAAATAGACAATCTTGAAACACTTAGTTTGGAAATTAAGGGACGAGTTAGGATAAAGGATGCCATCGCTTACCTTTACCTTCCGAAGCTCTCAGAGTTAGGGATAGATACTCACAAAGGGGTTCAATTCTCGGAAACCAATCTTGATGTTTCCATGGAGACTCCAAGCAAGATGAGGGAGCTTGGCTTACTCAAATCAGACAAAGATTACGAAAAATATACAGCCCTATACGCCGCAGCTTGCGCAGCAGAATTCTTTGACCATAGATCTAATATTTTTCCGTTCATCGTAGCCTGCAAAGATGAAGAGGTTGCTCATTTCAAGACAGATGAAGAGAAAGCCAAATTCTTGATAAGCTGTGCAAAAGAAACTCTCCTTGAACTATCGAATTCAAAAAAGGATATCGCGTTTAAATACAAAATCGTAGTGCATTTGAAAGATGGAAACCCACATGCCCACGTTTACATGTCAACACGTAGATTGGATGGATATAAACAATCCTTTTATATCGGAAAAAAACACAGCGGCATAATCAAAAAAATGAGGGACGTAAAATTCCGCCTCGAAGAGGTGTATCCTTTTCTTTTACAGATGGAGCATGAGGACCGTGCTAAAACGATTGACGTGTTGACCAACCCAAACACGGGGGAAGTTTTCGGTAAGGACGTTGAGCTAGTAAATAGAATTGAGTCAATCACCTCGAAATTCATCGGGCAGAATTTCTCTTATCCACAATTCACACAAGCCCTCCAGGACAGTGGTTTTGAAGTGGTGGATGATTATCTCAAAGGGAAACAACACATCAAGATAAAACACAAGGATTATGGTGATGACTTCCTTTCTATAGACACCCTTCCTGCTCATACCAAGGGTGTGCTCGAGTTGCATGCGGCTTACAAATACAAAGCCAATCAAACGAAAACAGATGTGTCCCTGATCGTCTCAAAAGCAGTGGCGCTAATAAACGCCACCGACATGAGCGATGGGGTTGAAGAGCTGAACAAAAAACTGTACCAAGAGCTAGGCGCGAGGCTTGTGCCAAATATCAGCAAAAACAAAAGTGGCGAACGTAAAGTCAGCGGCTGGTCCATCTACCTGGACGAATTCGACTTCAAAATCTCTGCCAAAAAATCCGGGGTCGTCATAGATAGCCAAATGAAGATTGACATGGAAGAAGTCGAATCTATCAACAGTCTCTACCAGATGATCAAGAAACAGAACATCCAAAAGCAGGTCACAGAAGCCACGGCGAACGGCTCAATCTCCATTGGGGACGGCAGGAAGAAGAAGATCAAATTCAGGTTCATAGACAACACTGAAAGCCTTCAGGATTTCATCACACGGTTCAACGAGAACAGTAGATACGGCCCATCCATCACAAAGCAGATGATCGTGGGGAACACCGTTGTGTCGAAATTCAACCAAAGAGACGTATGCACAATCGTTGGGAATGCCGTAGAGACTTACCAAACTGACCTGAATTCAGCTCTCATCACTATGAGTATCCACGTTGCCAGAGGCCACTCCAAGATCCGCTGCACAGGGGAGCCGAACCCGAGGACGCAAGCGAATCTCTACCTTGCATCACGTATCTGCGGGACAACGCTTCTGGACTACACCCCTTCACCGGAGCTGGTCAGAGAAGCCGATTCGATGATGGACAAAGAGTACAAGAAGCTCGTGGTAGCTAACCGTCAGAGGGTGAAGGACGCGGTAGCCATGAGAACCACAAACCCAACCGGCAAATCGAAGAAGGTGTTCATCCAGACCAACAACAGAATGGATCGTGAGGTCGATGCTCGACCGAAGCTTTATGGCTTCCTGTATGGCATACACAAGGGGATAGTCCTCCAAGACTTCACATACGTCCAGCACCTGAACGATCTGCCGAAGGCAGTGAAGAAGCGTGTCATTGACGATCTACGCAAGGATGAGCAGCTAACGGCCCACGAGCTGGACAGCATCCTTATACGAGCTGGGATAACCCTGGAGGACGCACCACCGGCAAAACCACCAGTACATGTGCCGGCAATTGCTGCGCAAGATCAGAAGCCAGGGATTGTCACGCCTCCAGCAGCATCAGAGCAGGACAAGCCAGTTCAGCCAGGATCTGCAGGTACGGGTAAGCCAACAGTTCCTAGACGCCATTCGGTACAGCCCGGCAAGATGTAATCCCCACCACAATGACAATGGCCGTAAAGCCCAAGTCAGACAGCGATCATCCTGCGGTATCGCTGTTCTAGGGCTTGCTTACCACCCTCCATGATTTCGCATACCTCACGCCTAACGTCTGGCTCTTGAAGGCCGCCTGATGCAGCCACCTCAATACTACCTTTGTCTTGGAGAGCTACAACGAATTCAGAGTCACCGTTGACGACAATATTGGGATTATGAGTGACTACTATCACTTGCCTTCTCGACTTATTTTCCTGCAGCTTTGAGACAATCAACGAGGAAATTAAGCCGTTATCAAGGTCGTCTTCAGGTTGATCCAAAATCAGAGGCTCATTCCCATAGGACAATAGGAAGGAGAGTACCGTAGCCGCTTTCTGACCAGCAGATCCCTGAGAAATATCTTTCAGTCTTTTCCCATCGTTAAATTTAACAACGAGTCGATCATCTGGAAACCACAGGTTAAGTCTGTCAAAAATTTGCGGTTGCAATTGGCTCAACAAATCTGAAAACCGTTTACCGATGGGCATGCCCATGATTTGACCCGTTCCATACTTAAACAATTGGCTTTTAAAATCATGAACACAGGTAAAATTCTGAGTGAGATCGTTTGGCACTGCTGGGTTATTATTATGTTCAGCAATTAGAGCTAACCAAAGGAAATACAAGAATCCTGTCTGTTTTTCCTTATCAAGTATGTCACTAGCAAAAGCACCATCAGGACGACCAATGACTTCCCGGAAAGATTCTTCCATATCATCTATATTACACAAAGGCTCTATAGACAAACTAATAGAGGGGTTATTCGATAAATGCTGACGAACGAAATCTCTGCGCATATTCGTAAGTGATTTTCTCAACTCGATTAAATCGGCATAAATCAAATTAATTTCAGCCGCCATTAAGCGCTCTTGTGATTCAAAATCTTCTATCTCGGCAAGCTTCTTTTCAATGCCATTTTTGGTTTCAACGAGCTGTTGATATTGATCGGGATTATCCACCCCATTCTGAGTGAGGGTTGCGACAAGAGATGCATATTGGCTAAACGATGAATCTTGCTGCTTACCAAAAGCACTTGTTGCCTGCCATTGACTGAATTCATCAAGACTACTATTCAAGCCAGCAATAAGGGCATTAATCTGGCTTTTAATTTGCAAATAAGCCTGATTCATTGCACCAACACGTTGAAGCACCTCAACATCAATTTCGTTCGTAGCCGCAAAAACTGTACTATTGAATTTAAGCTGATCAGCAGTACGCATTTGCTCTGACAGCTTTTCTCCCAAATTTGAATATGACTCTTTGAAATCTACAATGGCTGTATGTTTTTTCATTGCATCATTAAAATCGGACAATACCTGGGCATGTCCTGATGACTCGATAACATTAATCTTCTGAATTACATCTGATAGCTGACCTTCAAGAACATTTTTGTTAGCCATCTGACCTTGGAGAACCCTTCTCTGTCCGCAGAGAGATAAGAATTTATTTTCTTTCTCTGTCCAAGCCATTTTCCAACCGAACAAATCAACAACGTCAGTTTCATCAATGATTCTTATCAAAGCACTCGGATTTCTTGCTATATCATATATTTGCTTTTGGCTAAATATTTTTACCGGAAACCTGCTTCGCGCATCACCATGTTCTGCTTTCCACTCCTGACCATCCCACTTGAATATAGCCACGTTAGGAACGTTGGAAACCCATTTCAGAAGGTAATAAGCACCCTCTTTCTGAATAACACAACTGATACAGGTTTCATCGAGCAGAACACCATCGGCATCACGATCTGCTGACTTTTGTGCAAAGCGTGTAAAGGTTTCTTTAACCTCATTACGGCCAGGTATATCTAGTAAATCTTTATCCCGACCTAATGCAAGTCTGATGAATTCTAGGATAGATGACTTTCCGCTACCACGCCCGCCGATGATAGAATTGAGCCAAGGGTTAAAGACAATTTCTAATGGTTTACCTCTACCACAATATTTTGCTTTATCAATAGATATAGAATGAATCACATTACTTGAAACAGCATTTGGATTGCCTGTAACCGTGTTTGATCGTTTGATTGAGGAAGCACCATCAACCAACGCCAACCTTACACCATCAATAGTAGGGCTAGACATCTTGACCCAGGTATAGGCTCTACCCACCTCATCTGGACGGTGCGCGTCAGATCCTATGACCTCGGCCAAACCCAACTCCAGGGCTTTGTACCGCCTTAAACATTCATCATGTTCTGGACCACGCCCGCCTTCTGGAAAAATGACTTCTACAGCAGAAGACTTATGGCAGATCTGCTTGATGGTATGGCTTGACTGAATTTGACACATTCCAGCCTTCATATCGATATGAGCTGGAATTGCAATACCACCTAATTTGGTGATTTCATCGACAATATTTTCAGCGCTTTCACCAGCCACTGCATCACTATTGCCGTACTCGCCTCTGAATTTCGCGGCTCCAACAGCAGCCATGACAATTTCAGATGATTTTGAAGGGTCGAAAATAGCAAGAATATGGATATTACCGTTGGCTGTAATTTCCACACCAGGAAAGACATGAATAATCTTTCCCTCTTCCCTCATTACTGCTGCTTCTACTTGAAGACGGTCAACCCAAGAAGCCGTGTTGTGATCCGTAACCGCTACACACTCTATCCCCTGATCGACAAACGATGATAACCACTCCCTCGGCGTCACGGTGTTGCGAAGATGAGGCTCATGGCGCCCATAGTCCATCGAGGCTGGCGTATGCGTATGAAAGTCGAGTTTCCACCATCTTGCTCCTACCTGAACCATCAACCTTCATCCTTATGCACGCCAAACGGGTACTGCCTCCTAGGTTCAGGTTGCAGCCATGAGAGCTATGAGCTTACCCGTAATGGCGAAAGCCTACTATCAGCCTAACGGATGCCCTTCAGGGACTGCTTGAGGTGACGGCCTTAAGGTAGAGGCAGATGGCTCGTGAGTGCGCAGATTCTCTTAACGGACCTACCGTAAAGGACAGCGACACCTATGCGCCGGCACTTGCTCCGCAAGGTCAGAACCATCCCTGGCTATGCATTCAGTTCCAACGGTCACAAGGCTGGAAAAGCCGGATCAGCCAGATTTTTTAGCATCTGGTAAGCATAGAACCCCTATACGACCGTCTAGTAAACCGAGGAAGGCATAATGGACTCTTCACCCTTTCCAGCACTGCCAGGCTCTTTCGGTTTCTGTCATGATCATCGTCAATGGAGGCTCCCAAGGATCGAAGCAGTTGGGGAGCCTGACGTACCTAAAGGATTAACATGTTCCGCAAAGCTCACATCATTACCTTCCCCGCCCTAATCGCGACGGCGCTTTTACTGACCGGCTGCCCGCCATCACCTGAATTTACGCAGTGGAAACGCCCTTCTACCTCTGTTGAGGGTGTCAAAGCCGCAATGACAGAATGTGGCGACCCGGTAGGCACTTCGATAACGGATTTGCCAATCAACGAACAGGTGCTGCAATTCCAGTGTATGAAGCGTAATGGCTTCATTCGCAAAGACGGTTTTGAATACTGTGAAGTAATGAAAGACATGCCCGCCTGCGTCGAGGAAAGGCAGGGACATCCTCTAAGCCTGTCCCAGCTCGAGGCTTTGCCATTTGTGGAGGACGAAGCATTTCACCCTATCAAGCCGAATTCTGGCAGGGATGAACGGATGCAAGTCACTTGGCGGAAGGAGGGAGCATCACCGCATTTCTCAGTCCAGATAGAGAATGATAGTGAAGCTTTGCCTGTGATGTACGCTTGCGGCTATGCCAAACCGCTGGGGTCAAATCTCGACGTTGCAAGTATTGGTGACACAGCCAAAGCGCAACGCTGCATGATTGATCACGGCTTTGAGCCAAAGCATAAATCGACGCTGGTTTGCCTGATTTATCCCCAAGTGACGGCCTGTTCGTCAACGGCACTGCCGCGTTGATGCAGTAGGTAAATAATATGAAAAGTTGTGGGTGCAATCACCCACAATCTGCTACTTATTATCGAAAAGATAAGGATAAATATCTTTGGCAGTCACGCCATCTTTGACGACATAACAGTTAGAATCCGTGTAGACCGCTCGCTCGCCATAAGACTGTACGATATCCCACCAGAACTTAGCGGAATCACCCAGGATGCTGACGCTAACATCCTCGACATCATACTTTTCAAACAAATAGTCTATTGAAGCTCTAGCGGCATTTCGTCCAACTCCCTGCCCCCTATAATCGGGATGAACATACAATTTGTGAAGCTCCGCACCCGCCCCCATAAGTAGAAGGGTCGCGACTCCAACTAGCTTATCATCTAAATATAAATGTAATGGCTCGTTTTCAATACCCGAGTAATAGCCAACCTCCAAAAAAGGCGATTGCCCACCGCTTTTAAAAAGCTCCTCCGCTTGACGGTAAGCTGCAGGACGCTCAGTTTCTTCAAAGCATTTAATTTGGAGAGAATTATTCATGCCATATATCCCTATTGATGAATGTGACTACTGAAGTGTTCCTACATGTTCAAGGATAATGCTTTTGAACTAAAGTAGCAATTAGCCATCACCTGTATACTCCATTCGTGCTCTAGCAGACATCTGTCTGCAGAAATCGGATAGTACGAGTCTATAAGCCATACTCCCCCCTTATCCTGCACCACACATTTCAACCTCCAGTAAAAGAAAAGCCCGGCGAACCGGGCTCTCTGAAACCGAACGCTGCTTATTTGGCTGTTTTCAGCTTGATCACGTCACCAGATACGGTGGTGGTGTAGCCGTTCAGAACCCAAGCCCAAAACCATTTTTCCTGCACTTGGGTATTGATCAGTGCATCGCCACCTTTTGCCTGAATAGCGGAACTCTGTGCGCGAACAAAACGGTCGTTTTGACGAATAGGGATCAGACCGAAGAGCATCAGGCCAGTGGCGCTCGCCTCACTATGGCCAACGACAGTATATTGGCTGCTGTCGTACTGTTGGGTTTTCATGGCGGTGCCAGTGCAACCCGCGAGAACCAAACCACATGCTGCAGAAACGATGATTTTGCTAAAAGACTTCACGTAAAAACTCCATGGTGTAGAGCCCGGATCCAATTATCGGGCGGCGACACTTTACCCGAAGGAGTACCACTTATGCATATCCTACAAGGCTTCCTACAGAAACGCGGCGAGGGTTGGCACCCGCAGGTCATTTTGCTACCGTCGCGCTACGCTCGCTGACATTGAGGGATGTGGTGAGAACAGAAGCCCCGGAGGTATGGCGAATTCGGGGCTTCGCTTTACTCAGCAATCAGGCCCACGGTCTCATGCAAGCCATCGATACATCGAATAGCCAGGATGCGTTCAGTAACACTGCCATCCATAGCACGCAACGTGCCCGTTCTTCCTCACTAGCTTCGTAGCGACAAACGCAATTGATCAGGGTGGATTCTTGAGATCCTCATTCTCCCTTGGTCTACTCACCAGGAACTGAAATCTACGGATAGCACCATGCCCCTCACGAAGCCCAAACAAGCATTGCGCGACGATCTTAAAGAAGCTGCAGCCACCCTCAAGTGGGCTGGCGTTGATCTGGTGGCAGTAGCTGACCGTATGAAGGCAACTGGCGATGAGCAAGCAGCAAGCGAGCTGCTGGAGATAGCTCGCTCCTTCCAAGAGGTTGAAGACAAATTAGAAAGGTGATCCAGAGAGGGTGAAGGCTGGCTTATAAAACACTGCCCAGGAACACTCTAGGGCTTCGGCGCCTTACGAGCTTTCCCTACCAACGCAACCAGCCTCCGAAGCTCATCAGCATCAGCGTTGTGGATAACTTCAAAAAGAAACGCCCTCTGCTCAATCTCGCCATCCAAATCCGCAAAAAAATCCTTAACTGGCACACCTAAAATTTCAGCAAATTTGTACACAGCCTCCACGGTTGGGACGTACTCGCCCGTTTCAAATCGACTGATCGTCTTGGGGTCGAACCCTGACCGATTGGCTAGCTCCGCTTGTGTGATTCCCTTCCCTAGGCGGTATTTCTTAATCGCTTTTGCAAGCACCACAGTTTTCAGCCTGTTCACATATTTCAAACAAGCACTTCACAGTAAAAATCCTTGTCTACAAACGCTCTGTGCCATCGGATTTTTTGCTAAGAATACGATGGCTGGCGTAGACTCCGCTTTAGGTATCAGACGGCCACCATGCCGTCTGTCAGGGGCGCTACGTTCGATATGGTTGAGGATTCAGGGAATGGCAGATCGCGATGAGAATGATAAATGGTTGTCGTATGACGGCCAGAAGCACGAAACCCATTTTCAGGCCAACGAGCGTGACAAAGCCCACGGCAAGGAAATGCGTGAGACCTTTCAGAAAGAAGTCAGCCTGAAAGGCAACCTTGTCCAGATTATCTACCTTGTCGTCTGCGTCCTTGTATTTGCGGGTGCGCAGGGCTTTGAGAGTGGCCTGGGGTACGTCCTTCTTCTCCCGATGATTTGGGGTTTGTACGCGCTCACCAAATTCGTCAACAAATTCACACAAGAACAAAGAGACCGAGTGTTCGGATGGACAATCTTCATCATTGCGGTGATTTCAATAACGATGCTGGTGCGAGGAATCGTTAAATGAAAATCACTGACCTAATGCTTTCAGCTTTGATTTTCTCTACTGCCACGCTTGTTCATGCTGCCCCTAGCTTTTCGAAGAATGAAAGCTATCGGGTGGAACAGGTGAGTGCAGACATACAAGGTTTCGGCAATCAGATTTTAGATCAGGCAGGAAAATCAAAGTATCTAAAATTCGATTTACAAGGAACTGAATATGCCTACATCATTGAACGTCTTGGTTCAAACGATGTGCAATACACGGGAAATGCTAAAGACCTAAATGGTGTCATTTTTATTAATGTGAGAGCTTTCAAAGACGGTTTTGAGCTTCCAAAACAGGTCAGTACTTTTACACCTAGCAAATATAATAATGCGATCCGCATTGTAAAAATGGACCGTAATGATGATCGCCCTTACGAGTTCGACCTTGGAATGGATGAAGACAAACGGTTGTTCTTAATCGACGACCCTACGTCTACGACCCACCTAGAGCAGGTCGATACAATTAAGAAGTACATTTCAAGAAAAGACAAAAAAAGCCCTTACGCTTTCTAAATGGAATTTCATACCATGATCAAACAAATCAGCAGTCTCGTATTTACAGCTATGCTGTTTTCAACAGCCACAGTCGTACAAGCTGACACCAGCTTTTCGAAAAACGATAGCTACAATGAAAACCAAGTCAGCGCGGATATTCAGGGCTTTGGTAACAAAGTAATAGATCAAGTCGGCAAATCTAAATACATAAAGTTCGACCAACAAAAAACCGAATACGCATATACCATTACTCGCTATGCAGAAGGTGATATTCAGTACACGGGCAACCCTTCAGACATGAAGGGCGTGCGCTTTATTAAGGTGCAGTTATTTGTGGACGGTACACCAGGGCGAACTCAAGTAAGTACGTTCACACCCAGTAAATACAATAATGCAATCAAAATAGTAAAAATGGATAGAGACGATGAAAGACCTTACGAATTCGATTTAGGTATGGATTCAGAAAACAAGCTTTATATAATCAACAAAAACGGAAGCACAACACCGCTCCAACAGGTCAACGAAATCAAACGAGATATACCACTCACAGAAAAATACAAAGACAGGATTTTTTAAGAACAAAAAAGGCAGTAGAACAAAGCTACTGCCTTCTAAAAAGCAACGAGATTAAGCCTTATCCACCGATGATTTTCAACCTGATGATTTTCTTCTCATCGGGTGTTAAATTCATTTTAGACAGTTTACCTACTGCAAAAAGGTAAGCGTCCTTGGTAGATGGAAGGCTTTGAGCAAATTCATCTTCAAAATTGTGGAAATATAGATTAGCTAATCTGTCAGCTTCAACAACCAAGTCATATCTAGCCAATTCCTCTGCTAATCGTCTTCTTTTGGCTTCTTGATTGTGAAGCCTCACAGCCTTAACGTAGTCATTATCTTTCTTATCTTCCAGCTCTAAAGCAATCGTTTCATATGTATTCATTTTTAGTAAAGTTTGTTGTTAAGCGAATTATAGCATTTCACTTCAACCAAATTTACCATTAAGCAAAAATAAAAAAAACAGACTCAAAGGTCTGTATTAATAGGTTTCCAATTCTCTCTAAAATCTTGATGCTTTTTCCGCTCAAGCTGGATATTCAGATCCAGACTCAAACATTCGTCAATCTCATCATTTGTTTTTTTATGTTTAATCGGCTCTAAATCATCATCGTAATAATTAAATGGCTTCTTTTTCCCTATTTTCATTTAACAGCCTCCATACTGATAAGCTCAAGACTTAAGTCATGGAGCGCAGAAACTGCTGACTCACTGAAAGAGATAAATATAGGCGTTCTGAAATTCATCACTTTGATTTTTGTTATCTTCTGCATTTTCTTAGTAAAGCTTAAAAACTTATCCCCCTTGATTCTGGCTTTCACCAGGATCGACAGTCTCTTTAGCTGATCACCTTCGACCTCAAGACTAAAAGCATTTAGCGCATTTACATCATCGACAGTTATTTCCTTTTTCATTTTTGGCTTGTTTGTTTGTATTTATTATAGCATTTTAAAAATGGTATAATTTGAGAAACAAACCTTCTTAAACAATGAAAACAATAAAAAGATGGCTAATGATTCTTTTAGCAATCGTCGCCATTTCACTTACAACAATCCCCAATAGCTTTGCAGAGCCAATAACAGGCCAAACAGCATCAGATCGAACAAGCAGTTTTGTAGGAACAGATGACAACGACGATGACTATGACGCAGTGATGGATAATTCCAACGAGGACGAATATCAATATTTAATTTCAATAATAATCTGGCTAACAAAAACAATCAGTGTATTTGGAGGACTAATATTTATAGTCATAGCCTTTAAAAATATGGTTCTTTACACTGAAGTAGGCGCACAGGGCAAACACGAAGTTAAGAACAAGATGATTTTCGGTTTGATCATTGGTGTTTTAATGCTCAACATCACTTCTACCGTGGATTCTGTCGTTAAAACCTTCAACTCAGAATCTAAAGGGGCTTGCTATATAACCAATGAAGATGCATTTGAAGATTGGAAAATCGGTAAAAATAAGGATATGTGCTGGAGTGTTGCAAGCAGTCAAATATCAGGACCAACCTTTGATAAGGTGAAATCAATGATTGATTCGCAACATTCAGGAGAGCTAGAAGGGAATCTTAAAAATGTAATATCCGGTTTACAGATGGTGGGCTTTCTATTTTTCGTGAATGCTTTATTTGCCCTTCATAAAATTTCCACGGGTTCAGGACAACGTAGCTTTATAGGCGTTATGGGACAACTCTGCGCTTCTACATTAATAGTCGATTTAGTTCACACCATTGTCATAGTTCAAGGGACTATGACCAAGCTAGGGCTTCAGGTGTAAAAAAAGCCCCATATGGGGCCTTTATTATTTTTAAGCTTATCACTCACTTATGAATTGGTCGAACAGACGCCTTGAGATTTCATGTCTACATTCGTTGTAGACTCCCCGTTTGATAAAAGCCATTTTCAGCACATTCTCTAAATAATCGAATTCTGTTGCCGTAGGGTCAAAATCGTAACTGACTAAAATCTGTGCTGTTTTAAAAGCATCACGCAAAAGCGCTTCTTCTTCTTTCTTGTACTCAAGAGCCCAGCGCTTGTAATCGCTCAAAGTCCCGCCTTTCTGTTCCACAGGCGCAGCCGGTGGCGTTGCTATGCATACATCCAGGTTTACATCCTCTTCAACCTGGACGTGCCCCACAGGCTCATACGATTCGCTCACACCAAGGGGCACAATCACGTCAGGCACAACGACAGGCCACTCATCATCCCCGATGCCTTGCGAAGGCTCAACAGAGGCTACTGCAGGCGCTACGATGGGTGCTGGTGCTGGTGCTGGTGCTGGTGCTGGTGCTGGTGCTGGTGCTGGTGCTGGTGCTGGTGCTGGTGCTGGTGCTGGTGCTGGTGCTGGTGCTGGTGCTGGTGCTGGTGCTGGTGCTGGTGCTG